>JANRKG010000391.1:0-5585 GCA_033763635.1 Leptolyngbyaceae cyanobacterium bins.59 | reverse complement strand
TAAAAAATATTGTTCTCGACAGGATAGGGACACTTCCGGGTGAAGTTGAGGAAGAAACTTCAGGATCGTAATCACGGCTTGAATCTCTGCTCGGCTGTACTTGAGGCGTACCAGTTCCGCTTCAGCCCGTCCCGGCATGGCAACAAAAAAGCTTGCCAACTTGGCAGTTGCCAGCCAGGTACGTCGGCAACTTCCTGATTTAGCCAGGGAATTTTCTCGAACAGTGGTTTGAGATTCAGGGGAGCGGGAAGGATGAATCGGTTTTTCCCGAATCCATCGAGACAACTCAACTCCCAATGCTGGACATCTTTCTGATAAAACGGCATCCGCTGCTTCGATCGCAGCGAGTAATTTCAAGCTTTGAGGCGTAGTTGAGGGAAACCAGGCTTGTAGTAGCCCATCCTGCCATGCTTCAATCAGCCAGGGTGTCCCCTTAGGAGTGCTGAACAAATAGCTGAGTTCTGCCTGAACTCGCTCCGCTGCGATTCGATTCAGTAAGGGGGCCAACCGCTGAATCACAATGCGAGTGTCAGGGTCTAAACTAAAACCCAGTTGGGCTGCCTGACGGTAAGCCCGCAATAACCTGAGGGGGTCTTCCTCTAGATTCTCAACACAAATCATGCGGAGCAATCGTCTTTTCAAATCAACCTGCCCCTTCAAGGGATCAATGATCTCCCCACGGTGAGGGTTATAGGCAATCGCATTCACCGTGAAATCTCGACGCTGGAGATCAATTTCCAGGGTGGGGCCAACCTGCCGGGCGAAGTCGGCCGTTGCCCGATCGAACACGACCCGTGCGATCTGCCGTTCTTCGTCTAACAAAACAAATCCAGCCTTATAGTGTCGAGCAATGGAACGAGCCGTTTCTACCGCTCCCTCAGGCATCACAAAATCCAGATCAAGCTGACTCGACTGCCGATCTAAAAGGGCATCACGAACAATCCCCCCAACTAAGTAAGTGGATTGAGGGAGCCAATCCAACCCAAAGGGCCAGGTCGTTGGAGAAAGTACAGAGGAAGTGGAAACGGACAGAAGGCTAATGCACATGAAAAAAATAATCGATCCCAAAAAATCAATACAAAAATCAATACAAGGGCTAACCCATCCTTTGGGGGTCTGAGCTAGAGTATCAGAAAGGCAGCGCAGGTTACTTCATCTATCTTGCCTAGATACGGGAGGTTTTGGGATGTGCATTTGTGTAAATTGTGAGTATGTCGATCGCTGTATGACTTACCATGCGGTTGAACATCAGCACCAGCAACCTCACCTTACAGAAACGCCCACTTTTGAACCCCTCGAACCCACGATTAACGTGAATATTCGATCCCAAGGGGAAGAAATTCAGATGGAGTGGGATGTCGTTGGATGCGCTAGCTTCAAGCAAGAACTCGGAAAATGGTCTCGTCTGCGGCCCGGAGAATTAGTTCCCACTTGATGTCGATTCACCAAATGGTAGCCTAATAATCTGGCAACCTGAGGAGGGCGGTGAGCAGATTGGCAAATGAATTAGCTGTGAATCAATCCCAACCTGTAGACCCGGAAAAAGCGTCGTTCCAAAGGTTCGGGTTAGCGATTCATACAACCACTCCAGAATTAGGTCTGGCGATCGGAACGGGGATCGACGATCCACGCGCCCAAACCTGGAATGTAGGCCGTAGCCTATCAACTCACTTGCAGGTGTACCTTCAGGATTTCATTCAACCTCTGACCTGGAAGGACTTATCATTTTTAGCAGTTGCTAAAGGTCCAGGAAGTTTTACGGGTACTCGCATGGGGGTTGTCACGGCTCGTACCCTGGCTCAGCAACTCAGGATTCCGTTGTTTGCTATTTCTACTTCTGCTGCCCTTGCCTGGTCTGTTCGATCGCAAACTCCCAAAACTCACGACATTGTGGTGCAGATCCCGGCCCAGAGAGGAGAAGTGTTTGGATCTGCCTATCGGACTACGGAGACAGGCGAATTAACCACCATTCTGGCAGACACCGCAATTCCAGTAGCAGTGTGGGAACATAAGCTTGAAACTTGGCCCAATGCCTACGATCGGGTAGAGTCTCCACCTCATTTAGGTGCTTCTGTTGTTCCATTGCTGGGCTTGGCCTACTGGTATTGGCTAAATGGAGAACGGCCTTCTTGGTTAGAGGCTTTGCCCTTTTATGGGCAGCATCCTATTGAGGGGTAGGGTAGGGGGTAGGGCAGAAGGGAAATGATCGAGATGCAGATGTTATAACCTGTTACCTTTTCCTAACGTGAATGGATTACTGCTAGAAAAGGCATAAAAAAGTACAGAGGGGTGTGACCAAACCTTTGATCATTTCCCCTCTGTACTGTTTAATGTTTCAACTCAACCAGGGTTAGAGCTGAGGAACAAACCGTTCTTTTTCGGGTACTTCTGCGTATTCAGCAACGATTTGCCGGAATTCTTCCCCATCGATCGTTTCCTTCTCAATCAACAAATCAACCAGGCGATCGACGACCGTTCGATTGTCTTGAATAATACGCTTGGCTTCGCTGTAGCAAGATTCAACGATAGCCCTCACCTGAGCATCCACACGAGATGCAATTTCTTCAGAATATTCAGAGCGAGTCATCCAGTCGCGGCCCAGGAAGACTTCACCTGTCTGGCTTTCTAAAGACAGTGGCCCTAAGTTGGACATTCCAAAGCGAGTCACCATCTGACGGGCCATGTTAGACACCTGTTGCAGGTCATTCCCGGCTCCGGTTGTCACCTCCGAATCTCCGAAGACTACATCTTCCGCAGCACGGCCTCCCAGAGCACCAGAGATACGGGCCAGAATTTGAGACTTGGAAATCAACCCTTGATCTTCACTGGGGGCAAACCAAGTTAACCCACGCGCCTGACCTCTGGGGATCAAGGTAACTTTTTGCACAGGATCGTGATTTTTAAGGATCGTACCCACGATCGCGTGTCCAATTTCATGGTAGGCGATCAGCCGCTTACTCTTGCTATCAACGAGCGGGGTTCCTTCCATCCCGGCAATCACCCGATCCACTGCATCATCAATCTCACTCATAGTGATCGCATCCTTGCGACGACGGGCCGTTAGAATAGCAGCCTCATTGAGCAGGTTTGCCAGATCCGCTCCTGTAAAACCAGGAGTGCGTCGTGCAATTAATTCGAGGGAGATGTCATCTGCAAGTTTCTTGTTTCGAGCATGGACCTGAAGCACTGCCAACCGTCCCTTGATATCGGGGGGATCAACTTCAATCTGGCGATCGAAGCGACCAGGACGGAGCAGGGCTGCATCCAGGACATCAGGACGGTTTGTGGCAGCAATCACAATGATCCCTGTGTTCCCTTCAAATCCGTCCATCTCCGTCAGCAACTGGTTCAGGGTTTGTTCCCGTTCGTCGTTTCCACCCCCGATTCCTGCCCCTCGTTGACGACCGACGGCATCAATTTCATCAATAAAGATGATACAAGGGGCATTTTCTTTGGCTTTCTTGAACAAGTCACGCACGCGGGAAGCTCCAACGCCTACGAACATTTCGACGAACTCAGAACCGCTAATGCTGAAGAAGGGGACTCCTGCTTCCCCGGCAATCGCCTTTGCTAGCAGAGTTTTCCCGGTTCCAGGCTGACCCACCAGGAGGACACCTTTGGGAATCCGTGCGCCAACTGCTGTAAAGCGTTCCGGCTTTTTCAAGAAAGTGACAACTTCCTGTAACTCTTCCTTCGCCTCTTCAATCCCAGCTACATCTTCAAACATGACTCCTGTCTTAGCTTCCATCTGAAAACGGGCGCGGGACTTCCCGAAGTTCATGGCTTGACCGGGACCACCGGGAACGTTACCAGACCGACGAAACAGGAAAAACAAGCCAGCAATCAGAAGAATTGGAAAGACTAGATTGCCCAATAACCCCCAAATCGCGCCATCGGTACGAGGAGGGTGGGAGTCAAAGCTAATGTCGCTCGTCCGCAGCCTGGAGATCACTTCAGGAGCATTCCCCGGTAGATCGACCCTTAGGCGTTGGATGCGATTATCCAAATCCGGGTCAACTGCTTCAACGATCGCAGTCCGCCCACCATCATACAAGTCCACACTCGTCACGCGACCCGCATCTAGATACTCTAGAAAGCGTCCATAGGTCATTCGAGTGCTCGCTGTGTTCTTACTCATGTCTGTCGGAGCTGACGAAAAAGCTCCTTGCCAGAAGAAAAAGCCAATGACGAGGGCTGGCAAAGTCCAGAGCAATGCAGTTTTCCAAGAAAATTTCATATAGCGGTAGCCTCTACAAAACAGATCAGTCAGGCCAGATTAAACGGATTAGACGACAGGCCACGTTAAGGAAAGCAAGGATTTCCAGAAAGGATTTTTCCAAGACAGATTGACAATTCCCAGAGGACAGCGCAATTGGCTGTCTAATATCTATTACAAATTCTGAGAGCAAATCTTAACTAAATTTAACTTAATTTTGGAACTTAGAGCAACTAGAACTAATGGAGATCATCCAGGAGGTGATTCTCCCAGGATAGCTTTCCCTTCAATTGCTTAACAAAGTTGAAAATATGGTTTATTTGTACTAAAATCTTTGAGAAGCAAGTTTGATGGAGTCAGGTTTTTAACTGGGCGCTTAAGAGCTTGCCTATCGATGCTACGAGGCAGAAGAGTCTAGGCCCTTTAGGCGAGGTCCAATACTGGCAATGACTGCGAAACAATTTCTAGAACAATCCCTGGTTATACCGAGTAAAATTCCGATTCTTAGTATCGATTTAGGACGAACCTCTACAAAGTCTTGTGTCAACCGCGACTCAGAAGAAGTTGTCTTGATTCCTGCAAATGTAGCGCATTTAAGTGTGGAACAAGTTCGTCGAGGTGCTTTTGAATCTCGTCTCATCGACCCTCTGCTAGATATCTGGTTGGAATATCAGGGGCGAGGATATGCCATCGGGCAACTTGCGGCTGATTTTGGAGCCAATTTAGGGGTCGGTCGATCTAAGGTGGAGGATGCCTTGATTAAGACCTTTGCTTGTATTGGGCACTTCAAGCTTAAAGGTGACATTTCAGTGGTGTTGGGACTGCCTTACCACTCTCAGGAACAATTCGATCGTGAAAAAGAATTGGTGATTGGTCTGCTGCGATCGCCCCATGTCATGTTCTATCGGGGAGAAACGGTTGCCGTTAATATTTGCCAGGTCTGGGTTATTCCCGAAGGGTATGGCAGCTTGATTTGGTGCGAAGCTCAAGAGCAGGGAATTGGCGGTGGAAGTAGCCTCACCGATGCCTCTGTAGCCGTGATTGATATTGGTCATCAAACTACGGACTTTATTCTGGCTGATCGGTTTCGCTTTGCACGGGGGGCTTCTAAAAGTGAACCCTTTGCGATGAATCTGTTCTATGAGCAGGTGGCAGCCCAAATTCAAGGAGCTGATAATCAGTCTCTACTATTGATCGAAGCGGTTAATCGTCCCCAAGGGCAACGATTTTACCGTCCACGGGGGGCAACTCGGCCCACGAACCTGGATGAAATTTTGCCGAGCCTGCGGAAGAGCTTTGCTCGTGAACTTTCTCGGCTCTTAGTCGAGTGGCTGCCGGAACGAACAACGGATGTGATTGTTACGGGCGG
>JANRKG010000390.1:0-13304 GCA_033763635.1 Leptolyngbyaceae cyanobacterium bins.59 | reverse complement strand
TCATGGCTATTTCATCAGCATCCAGGTTCTCCTCCAAGCAAAGATTCATCATAATTCCCATCAGCAACAAATTGGCATCTTCAGGCAGACAACCTGATATATCAATCCAAATAGCCACTTTGTTTTTGAAGGGCAATTGGTGAATTGCCATAATAACTTCCCTTAAGGACAGATTCAGAGACTCTTCAGGCTGAGTCCAGTCGGGGAAGAGAGCAAGATTGAAGTCTTTGAGTTCCATAAAGGGTTAGTAATGAGAACTTAAATCTAGATGAACGAATTGCCAGAGACACTCATTATGTTAGTTACCGAGCATACTGGCGCTCAATAGATTGAGAAGCCATCTGTTGAATATGTTGTACAGTCTCTGGTCCAAACTTCTGGTCAATCATGTTCAAGTAGCGAGGACTGTTGAAGTAAACCTGAAACGCATGATCCCGGAATCGTAACACCTCTCCACCTGAGAGATATTTAGTCGGTAAGGGCAGCGAATCCCTTGAGTGTTGGGAATAGCCGCTCCAGGTTTCTGGCAATTTCCAACCTTCCTGCAATGCTAAATTGTAAAGCTGAGAACCGGGATAAGCCATTGCACTATAAAAGTTAGCAAATTCACAATTCAGTTCAAGAGCCAAATCCAAAGTTTCTTGCATGCTCTCCAGGTTGTCCTCTGGCAAGCCAAAAATATAGTTGCCAATTACATTGATGCCAGCCGAGCGCACCTTCTCCAGCGTACGGTGGATATCCTCCTGGTTGTACCCTTTTTGCACATCATCCCGCACCCGCTCATTCGCGGCCTCAATGCCCAGAGCCAGCCAATTGAATCCAGCTCGCTTCAGCTTGTCGATCATGTCGTCCCGCACCGTATCTACTCGCGCATAAGCCCAGATGTTCAGGTCGTAGCCCCGTTCAATAATGGCATCACAAATCCCCAAGACATGTTTGGGATTCAGGACAAACATCTCATCTGCAATTTTGATGTTGCGGACTCCATACTTGTGAACAAGATGATCAATCTCTGCCATGACCGCTGCTGGACTCCAGAGACGGTAGCTATTGGTGAACTCCCGGTACCCCAATTCCTTCTCACCGCTCTTAAAGGGAGCCTGGATGCAGCAAAAACTGCAATGAAAAGGACATCCTAAAGAGGTATAAAGGGCCACATAGGGCTGACGATTTAAGTCGCCAAAGCAGTGCCAATTGTGTGCCCGATATTTATTCATTGGTAGCAAATCCCAGGCAATTCCAGGCATCTCCTGTTCCACATTTTGCAACAAAGGAGGCGGGGGACTGGATTTTGCCTCTTTCCCATCCCAATACCATAGCCCTCGCACTTTACTGTAGTCTGGTGCCCCTGTCTGGAGGGCTGCCACTAATTCCACCAGGGTATAAAGCCCTTCTCCGGCTGCCACAAAATCGGTATCTTCTTCTTTCAGAGTGCGTTCTGCTAGAGCCGCAACATGGCCCCCAACTAGCAATACTTTCTGATCGGGAGTTTGCCGCTTGATAGCACTACAAACTCGACTGGCTCCTGCCATCACTTGGGTAGAAGCAGATGGTTGGTGCCCATACACCACGACAGCAGCCAGACGGGGCTTCAACTCTTCAATCCGCTCTGCTACCTGTTCCGGGGTCCATTCCTCAGCAGTCGCATCTAGAATTTGCACCGAAAACCCCTGTTTCCGAACAAAGGTTGCCATCAAACCCGCCCAAACGGGGGGTTCAATTGCAGAAAGATTAGAACCGAGCGATTGATAAATTTGGGTCCGATTGCCAGGGTTGACCAGAACTAAGTCTAAGGAAGAAGTTTGGCTCATAAGGAATTGCTCAGCTAGAAGAATTAAGGACGAATAAATTCAGGACAAAAAACAGGATTCAAGACAAAGGCGATCGCCATCACGGTACTAACTACCACAAATTCACCCTGACGCACCGCTTCGATCAATTCATCGGGATGAAGCAGTAAAATTTCCATTTCCTCTAAATCACCAGAGTGAGGTTGGGCTACTTGGCGGGCATTCGAAGCAATAAACAGGGCTGGGGAACCACAACCATAATTTGCATTGGCGACAAATCGACCCAAATTCTGCCAACTATCAGCAATGTACCCAGTTTCCTCTAATAACTCTCGCTTTGCGGCTTCTAGCGGATCTTCTCCCGCTTCCATCAACCCTCCGGGCAGGAGGAGACTGACTCGCCCCACACCATGCTTGTATTGACGTTCTACGATTACTTTGCCATTAGAGGTCTGGGCAACAATAATGACATAGCTAGGCAAGCGAATTTGGTGATAAGTGTCTACAATTTTCCCTTCTGGAAGCTGCACCTGTTCTACAGACACCTTAATCCAGGGTTCAGCGATGTAGACATCCCGGCTACTAAGAGTTTTCCAGGGTTGTAGTGGAGAATTCAACCGATCGGATGAAAGGGATGCATCTATCTCTTTCATGTCAATTACCAGCAGAATTTAATTGATTCAATCGAGAGCAGAGTTCCAAAATTTTCTCCTGCTCTAGTTCGGGATAGTTACCGATGTACATGCCATAGAAATGCACATGATCTACCTGCGGGTAATTTTCAAACTCATTGCCTAACAATCGCCGGAGATAGGGTTGGCGTAACTGATTTCCACCGCCAGCAGTGCCCCGTCGAAACTCAACACCCCACTCGCGCAAGGACTGCATGACCTTCTCCGCAAAATCCGGATCAGGGTAACGCAAGATCAGGGTAAAGGCATAGTTACAACTGCCCTCAATTGCAAAATCCGTTTGGTACTTTTCAGGGTCCAGGTTCTCTAGAAATACCTTCAGGTTTGCGGTACGAATCTCGTTATTGGCATCCAATCGCTTCAGTTGCGATCGGCCCATCACGGCATTGATCTCCGTACTCCGCACATTATAGGCAGGGTAGGCGAAGATAAAGTCTGGATTGAGGTCTGGGTATTCCTGCCAGTAGCGTTCTTTGAATTCCTGGGATGTGGATTCCCGCACCATTGCATGGGAGCGGAGGAGCCGCAGGGTTTCGTAGAGGTTGGGGTCGTTGGTGGAAACCATGCCCCCTTCGATCGTGCTCATGTGGTGGGCGTAGTAGAAGGAAAAGTTGGACATCAGCCCAAAACTGCCTAATCTCCGCCCCTGAAAGGTAGCCCCATAGGATTCACAGGTATCTTCAATTAAGGGAATTTGACGGACAGCCAGCGCATCCAGTAATTCTTGAGTCAGGGCATTGTAGCCGAGGACATGGGTCAGGAAGACTGCCCGTGTTTCCGGGGTGATTTTGGCCAACACCTGAGCCGTATCCATTCCCAGCGTGCGAGGATCGATATCAACAAATACGGGTTTGAAGCCGTTTTGCAACACGGAAGCAATATCAGAAACCCAGGTGAGGGTCGGAACGATCACTTCTCCAGGACCATAGGTTTCTCGCAACGCTGCCATTGTGATCAGGTTGGCAGAGGAACCAGAATTCACGAAGACGCTGTACCGCATTCCCACCCAGGCAGACCATTCCTGCTCAAAAGCACGGACCTGGGTAGCTTGGGTCAGAATCGGATCATCCTGTTGCAATAATTGAATGACTGCATCCAGATCGGCCCGTGCAATGTTATTTCGCATCAAGGGCCAGTGCAAATTTTGGGTGTAGGGCGTGCTTGAAATAGGCATCGTTAAAAGGGGCCTTTGAATTCAATATCTTTCAGTTCAGGACGGAGTTCAGGCATCCAGGTTTTATCTTTCCCTCTTACCAGACTAAAAACAGCACTTGCGATCGTTTGTCCATTGGGATAAAACTCGGTTTCTAGAACGGGGGTCGTCGGGCAGGTCACAGAAGCAAAGCCCATACGCTTTACTTTGATTCCTGGTTCATCTTGAAGTTGTTCGAGTACCTGGGCTACAATCTCAGCACTGGCTCCACAGGTCGTCCATCCGTTATCTACGACACAGAGATGGCGCGTTTTGCGGACGGAATTGGCGATCGTTTCAATATCCAACGGGCTGAGCCAGATCGGATCGATCACTTCCGACCGAATCCCCACTTCTTCAAGATAACGCTGGGCACGCAAACACTCGATTTGCATGTAGGAAATTCCGACCAAGGTGACATCTTCCCCTTCAGCCGTAATCCGCGCTTTGCCGGGAGTGACTTCGTAGTCCCCTTCTGGAACGGGGCCTTTTTGATAGTAAAGAATCCGATGTTCGACAAACATCACCGGGTTATCATCCCGAATGGCGGCGATCAGGCATCCCTTCGCGTCGTAAGGGGTGGTGGGAGCCACGACCTTCAAGCCCGGAACATGCATGAAGAAAGAATAGAACGCCTGGGAGTGCTGTGCCCCCTGGCCCCAACTTTTGCCAATGATCGATCGCACCACCAGGGGCAGGTGAACCAGCCCACCGTACATGTAATGGCTCTTGGCTGCGACATTCACAAGCTGGTTCATTGCCAGCATTAAAAAGTCCATGCGGATGTGAACATGGATCGGACGCAACCCCGCCAACGCCATCCCAATTGCCCCACCTGTCATGGCATCTTCCGATAAAGGTGTGCCGAAGACTCGCTCAGGTCCATATTTTTCAGGAAGTCCTCGGGTTGTCCCTAAAATGGCCTTCGGATCATCCACATCCAAACCAAACAGCAACACGCGATCGTCCCGTTCCATTTCCAGATCGGTCGCTTCCTGAATGGCATCCACAAAACTCAGTGTGCGGTCCAGCATCTTACGCCCCCTTATAGACATGGGCAAACAATTCAGAGCGATCGGGGAAAGGACTGCCTTCCGCAAAAGCAAAGGCTTCAGCAATCTCCGCTTCTACTTCCGCTTCAATCTGGCTCCGGCGATCGTCCTCCACTTCCTTCCCAATTTTGAGCATTGGATCATGTTCTAGCCAGGTTTGTAATTCCTCCTGACTTCGATAGCCCAGATGAAAGTCGTTTCCTGGCCCCACATGCTCCCGCCAGCGATAGGTCATGCATTCAAAGAAAACGGGACCGGATTCGCCCGATCGCAAAGCTGTCACCGTTGCACTCACCCGCTCATACAGGTGCAACAGGTCATTCTGCTCAATGCGCTCGGCTGGAATTCCATAGGCTCGAACGCGATCGCAAATTTCACTGCACTGCCGTTGGGATTGGTGGGTGTGAATCGCGTAACGGTTGTTTTCACAAATAAACAAGATGGGCAGTTTTTTGAGGGCTGCAAAGTTCAGGCTTTCGTGAAACACTCCCTCTTCCGTTGCCCCATCTCCAAAGAAACTAGCAACCACCTGATCTTGACGACGGTATTTTAGGGCGTAGGCATAGCCCACCGCATTGGGAATCGTCGTGCCCACCACCGCCGAGGTTCCCATCATGCCAGCAGCAGTATCGATCAGGTGCATGGACCCCCCTTTGCCCCGCGCACATCCCGTCACCTTGCCATAGAGTTCAGCAATCATCTGGTTCAGACTCCCCCCCTTCGCCAGATAGAGGGCATGGCCTCGATAGGTTCCGAAGACCACATCATCGGGACGGAGGGCAGCGCACACCCCAACGGAAATTGCTTCCTGACCGATCGACAGGTGGGTTGGACTTTTGATCTGATCCGTCGGGTAAATTCGGGCGACTTCCTCCTCTACCCGCCGGACACGGTAGAGCGATCGATAGAAAGTTTCGTGCATCAAATCCTCACAGAACGATCGAGGTTTAGATCTAGCATGCCCCCTTCTGCTTGAAGTCTTTCCCTCACTCTCAATTCGTTTCTTTGCGCCAATGCTCTAGCAAGTTTGCCATACTTTCTTCAAAGGTATATTGCGTTTTCCATCCAGTCGCCTGAGCGAATTTTTCAACTTTGGGAATTTGTAACGTCACATCGGCAGGCCGGAGCAGTTGGGGGTCTACCTCGCTGGGAATGGGAACGGTACTGAGGGACTTTAGAACATCCAGGAACTCACCTACCTTCATCGTAGTGGTTCCGCCAATGTTGTAAACTTCCCCCGGTTCGCAGTAAAGGAGCGCTTCCCAGTAGGCCCGCATGGCATCCCGCACATCCAGCATAGTTCGCACCGAGTCCAGGTTGCCATGCCGCAGCGTAGATTGTAGCCCCTTTTCAATCCGGGCCACCTGACGGGCAAAGGAAGTCGCAAACAAATCAGTGCGACGGGGATTCAGGTAGGTGAACATGCGCGTGCGAATAATCCGCATCTTGTAGCTCGTGAAGTAGGTGAATCCCAACAAATCCTGAGCCACTTTAGACACCGCATAGGGACTGGCGGGCCGCATGGGAGCTTCTTCTGAGATCGGGACATCTTTGGGATCGACCTGTCCATAGACTTCAGACGTGCTACAGAGTTGAATCCAGGGATCTAAATTTGCGATCCGAATGGCTTCAAATAAGTTGCTGGTGCCAAGGATGTTGTTATTGAGAACCGCGTTGGGGGTTTGAAACGAAGCTCGGACATTAGCATGGGCTGCCAGGTGAAAGATCGCATCGGGTTGAACGAGTTGCAACGCCGTGAGGACAGACCCGAAATCCAGTAAATCAACTTCGTGAACTTTGATGCGATCGCGAATTGCAGCCAGATTATCACTGCTGGTGGTGCTGTGCCACCGCGCCAAGCCATACACCTCAACTTCGGGATGATGGGTGACAATATACTCTGCCAAATAAGATCCGCCTGATCCGGCGATACCCGTAATCAGTGCCCGTTTGATGGTTCGATCGCTCATGATAGGGAAGAAGTTGCTTGGACCTGGGAAAGTTCTCGGAACAGTTGGGCGGGGCGTGTCGTTCGTTCCAGCTCTTCCCGCGAGTAGTCTTGTTCCGGATCGTAGAAAATGATTTGGCTACCCGCAAACTCAAATTGAAAGGGAACATGGAGAAGCTGATTCAGGGCTTCACGAACCTGGGGTTGCTTGTCGGGAGGGACAAAGAGCAAGAGGAAGCCACCGCCCCCCGCTCCGGTCAGCTTGCCACCGACCGCCCCTGCTTCACGGGCCAGGGTATACAGATCATCCACTTCTGAATTAGAGACCTGGCTGCTCAAACTCCGCTTCACCTGCCATGCCTCATGGAGGATCTCGCCAAATCCTGTGAGATCCTGCCCGTTGTTCAAAATTGAAATGCTCTCCTCTACCAGATCCTTCATGATCCGGAGTTGCCGCCGTTTGGCATCGATATCTTGCACATAACTGCCCGCTACATCGGAGGCGGTTCGCTTAATCCCGGTGTAGAACAGCATCAGGTGGTTGTCTAACTCGTTAATTCGTTGGGGTTTCAGGGTGACAGGACGAACCGAGACCTCGCCGTTTTCTAGAAATGTGACATGATTAAAGCCTCCATAGGCAGTCATCACCTGATCTTGCGAACCCACCGTTTCCTTCAGAATTTCCTGCTCTACATGAATGCTTTCCATCGCCAACTGATGCTTATTGGGCATTTGCCCCTTCAAAGCATAGAGGGCATGGAGCAGCCCTACCGTGAATGCAGAACTGGAACCCATGCCACTCCGAGCAGGTAAGTCCCCGTCGTGATGGATCGCTACGCCCCGATCGATCTGCATGTAGCGCAGCAACTCCCGCACAGATGGATGTTCAATCTCATCAATGGTCTGTCGGTTTTCAATCTGGGACCACACAATCCGGTATCGAGCTTCGAAGAAAGGAGGAAGATAACGGCAAGTGAGATAACAGTACTTGTTGATTGTGGCAGCCAGTACGGCTCCTCCGTGCTTGCGATACCATCCGGGATAGTCAGTGCCACCGCCAAAAAATGAGATGCGAAAAGGGGTTCTACTGATGATCATGCGTTTCTCCCAACCTGTTCTTTAACCCGATGCTTGATCCCTTCACAGTTCCAGATCTTCTATCCTACATAAGTTCTTTCAAGCGTGTTTGGGCTTGTTGCTGCAAGCTTTGGGTATCGCAGAAAAGGAGTTGCTCGACCAGTTGGCACAGGATATGCTCGATCGCCAAATGGCTTTCTTGAATGTACTGGGTATTGGAGGATGGCACCAAAATCGTGACATTGGTTAATCCAGCCAGGGTTCCCCCACTACCCCCAGTTAGGGCGATCGTTCCCAAGCCCATCTGACGAGCCAGTTGCACCGCTCGCACTACATTGGGAGAATTACCACTCGTGCTAATACCCACCAATACATCGCCCTGGCGACCCAATGCCTGTACCTGTCTTTCAAAAACGCCGTCAAAGCCACAATCGTTGGCATAGGCAGTCAGGTAGGAGGTGTCAGTCGTGAGGGCGATCGCAGGGAGACCAGGACGTTCAAAGTCGTGGGTCAACCGTGCCACCAGTTCGGAAGCCATGTGCTGACAGTCCGCTGCACTACCACCGTTCCCACAGAGGAGTAATTTTCCTCCGGCTCGAAAGGTCGCTGTAATTAATTCAGCAGCAGCAGCAACTGCGGGCAAACAGGTTTCAATGACTCGGCGCTTGACCGCTAAACTTTCCAACAGGTGGGCCTGGGCTAAATCTTGCAAATAATCGGTTTGATCCCGCATGATTTTATTCTCCTAATTTTTAAAAAATAGTTGGGCTGCCGCATAGGACTCCGGAGTCCCAATATCAATAAACCGTCCCTGGTTCTGGTATCCCCGTAAGCCGTGACCAATCCAAGTCGGGAAAACCTCCCGTTCCAACGAAATGGGCTTGTCCTCCGGTAGGGAGAGCAACCAACGACGGGGGAGTAAATAGATTCCTGCATTAATCCAGCCCGGTTCCTGGGAGTTGCTCTTCTCGGCAAAGCTGAGAATGTCTCCCGTCTCACTAACTTGAACTGCCCCGTATCGCCCCGTATTTGAAACATGGGTCAGCATTAAGGTGCCGACTTCGTGACCTTCATAGCCCTGTTGATGAGCTTCCCAAAAATCCTTCAGGTTGGCTTCACAAAAGGAATCTCCATTCATCACCAATACGGTTTCTGAAGTGACCTCTTGCATCGCCTGTCTCAAGGCACCTCCCGTTCCCAAAGGAGTAAGTTCTGGAGAGTAGCTCAATTGCACCCCTGCGTACTGACTGCCGAATGCTTCCTGAACCTGTTCCTGTAAATAGCCTGTGCAGAAAACAGCCCTTTGCATCCCTGCCTCAGCAATTTGATGCAGTAAATAGGTGAGAAAAGGCCGCCCATTCACCTCAGCTAAGACCTTGGGGCGATCGACCACCACTGATCGCAACCGGGTTCCCAATCCTCCCGCCAGAATGATTGCTGTAACTGCGGATAGGGTTTGCATGGGGCCGCTCTCTTAAACGTTTTTAAAGGAAGACCGGGGCAGCATCCGATAGCCCTTCAATAATTCTTTAATCCCCTCATCTAACGATCGCTGTGCTTCAAATCCCGCTTCCCGCAACCGTTGATTAGAAACAATGTAATTCCGTTTGTCGGGGTCACTGCCAATTTCAGAACAGTGAATATAGAAATTCGGAACATGCTCCTTAATTTTGAACGCCAGTTCTTCTTTAGAGAGGTTCGCGGCATCCAGTCCAGCATTGTAAGCCCGACCCATCATGGAATTCGCATTTTGAATGCAATGAAAGAAGCAATCCGCTACATCGCGAATGTGGATAAAGTTGCGTTTAAAGTCTTTCTCAAATAGCACCAGATAGCGATCGGTGACAGCCGTATACACAAAATGGTTCACCAGCAAGTCAAGCCGCATGCGGGGGGAAATGCCAAATACGGTTGCGAGGCGCAACGTGATCGCATTCTCACTGCTGAGTAGTTCTGCCTCGGCCTGAGTTTTCGTGCGCCCATAAAGAGAAATGGGTTCCAGAGGCGTTTCCTCGGTACAGTAGCTCTCTCCGGATTGGGTTCCGTAGCCACTATTCGTCGTGGGATAAATGACAAGTTGTTGAGTACTGCGGAGGCGATTGAGCAGTTGAATTGCATCCAGGTTAACGGAGGTTGCCAGGAGGGGGTCGCGATCGCAAGCGGGCGCACCGACAATTGCAGCGAGCGGAATGATAATATCGACCCGTTTCACCAGATCTGCCATCAGGTCTGGGTTGCGAACATCGCCAAGGATAAAGTCAAAAGCTGGATGGTTACAGAACTGAAAAAGGGACGTTTGCCCGTGCATCAAGTTGTCCAACACGGTCACTTGATAGCCTGCGTTTAAGAGATGTTCACACAGAACTGAACCGAGATATCCAGCACCTCCTGTCACCAGGATATGTGTCCTCATGGTTTTGACCTTCCTTCCTTTCTTATCAATTGCAATCTAAAAAGGGAAATCACTCTAAGCGGAGTTTAATCCCGACCCATGCCTCTTAACGTACCCCTTCTCAGGTCAGTCGATATCATCTGGCACGACCTAGTTTGCCTTCGCTTCCTTCTTCACGTTTTCCAATAGCACTTTATAGCTCTGGTCGGGACTTAGTTTTGCCAGCTTTTCCAGAGGTTCGATCGCCCCATCCCAATCTTTGGCCTCAATCCGTACCGCTGCTAGCCCGTCCAGAGCTACCAGATTGTTCGGTTCTCGCTTCAACACCGTCAAATACCCTTCTTCCAGCTTTTTCTGGTGATCCTGACGGAGTTTGGTTACTTCTTGCTGCCGTTGCGCTTGCTGCTCCTGTTGCTCTGATTGACTGGTCAACCCCGAAAGGTTGCCAACAACCGCCGAAGAGATTGAGAAAACAAATGATACGAGTGCAAGTAAAGAAAAACCACGCACCATCATGGTTCTGCGGCGATTCCGCGCCTCGCAATAAGCCTCAAAATCATCCATTGCTGATCTCCCTTTCGCAACCATGTTACAGATGTCTAGCCAAATGCCTGGAGAGATGACTCTAATAAGCCTCTCTTCTCTAGATTACCCATTTTGCAAAAACTCCATGCAGGGCTACTTTTTTAAACTCCCCGATCGCAAAATTCCCACAATCAACCACAGTCCTAATAGACTGGCAGCGATAAAGAGGGTACTGCTCACCCAAAAAAGCTGATTCGTTTGACCGTTGGAAAATACCGTTGCGGCCCCAATAATCAGTGACCCGACCACGATACTGAAGGAAAGGCGGTTAGCGGAGGAATCGACGCTTCGCCGTAGAGGGTCCAGGTCGCGCAGGGTGAGGTTCCACTGGAGGGTTTCGGAAGTGACGCGATCGAGCAGTTGTTCAATTTGTTGGGGAGCCTGGAGAGAAAGACTCTTCAAATCCAGAGCCGTTCGCAGGAGTGCTTGTAGGGGAGCCTCGCCAATTAATTGGCGCCGGAATACATCGGTCATCAGGGGTTTGATCTGATCGACAAAGTTAAAGGTTGGGTCGATCTGGCGGCACACCCCTTCCAGATTAGCTAAGGCTTTCGCACAGAGTCCTAAATTACTGGGCATCCGTAGGTTATTTTGCCGAGCCGCTTGCAAGACTTCTGCAAACAGTTGGCTGAAGTTGATTTGGGACAGGCTGAGGCTGTAATACTGGCGCAGGAGGCGATCGAAATCCCCTTCTAACTTAGCGAGATTCACGGATTGGCTGGGGGGAGAGAGTTGGATCGCCAACTGGCTGCATCGTTGGGCATCGAGATTGACGATCGCCAGCAGCAATTCCACCAGAATTTGTTGGGTCCGAGGGTCCAGGCGGCCCATCATTCCACAATCTAGCAGGGCAAGGCGGAAATCTGCCAGGTAGAACAGGTTGCCGGGATGGGGATCGGCGTGGAAAAAGCCATCAATACAGAATTGCTGGAAGAAGATGCGAACAATAAGGGTCGCCAGTGCCTGTCGTTCAGCCGCCTCATCTCCTAAGAATTTCGGGTTCCCGAAGTAGCCCTGTAAAATAGGCATCCCCTCCAGCCATTCCATCACCAGGAGACGCTGATTCGTGACATCCCAATAGATCTCCGGCACCGTAACCTGTTGCGGATCAAACCAGCGGCTCTGACTGAGGGCCTGTCTTAGTTGGGTGGTGTAGCTTGCTTCCTGGGTAAAGTCTAGTTCCGCCAGCAAGGCATTGGCGAATTCCTCCGTCAGGGAAACCACATTATAGTTCTGACCAAAGTTCGTCTGAGACACCAATCCGGCCAATCCTCGCATCAAGGCAATATCTTGACGGACGAGGACATCAATTCCGGGTCGTTGAATTTTTACCGCGACTTTGCGCCCATCCCGCAGCCGTGCCTGATGGGTTTGGGCGATCGAACCCGCTGCAACAGGTTCCGGGTTGATATAGGAAAACGTTTCATCCAGAGGTTTGCGGAGTTGTTGCCGAATGACGACCTCCACTTCCAACCAGGAAACCCCAGGGACATCATCCTGCAACGTGGTGAGGGCATCAATGTAGGCTGGAGGTAGCAGATCGGGACGGGTACTCAGAAGTTGTCCCAGTTTCACATAAACTGGACCCAACTCCACCAAAACCTTGCGTAAAATGGCGGGAGGAGGTAATTGGGGTTCGTCAACCTTGCCTCCTGTCAGCAGTCGTCGCATGTAGTCCCACCCGTTGCGGAAAACTACTTCCAAAATTTCCCGCTGACGAGCACTGGCTTGAGTAAGGGCTGAGAACACAGGGCCACCAATGATAATATTCTCCTCTCATTATCATTATGAGTCACTGTTTTGAAACCTGCTGTAGTGCTGAATTGCAAAGCCTATTATCACAAGCGCTCCCAGTTTTATATCTTTTGTAGAGCGGACAAGATTCCTACCCTACAAAAGATACCGCATTGACAGGTATGGGATGTTTCCGTCGTTATAACAAGTCATCAAATTTCGGATCAGCCTGAAGCAACCCTAATGCTTTCTTGATATCCTGAGTTCGATCCTTCTTCACAATCAAGGTTGCATTCCCATCCCGCACGATCACGACATCCTCCAGGCCGATCGTCACAATTACCTCTTCGTCGTTGCTGTTGTAGAGGATGCTTCCAGTGGTATCCAGTCCCACATGGGTTCCCAACTCCACATTCGGGTGATCGCCCTTGAGGAGCCGCTCGATCGAATTCCAATCCCCCAAATCATCCCAGCCAAAGGAAACAGGGAGGACACAGGCTTTTTGGGTCTTTTCCATCAAAGCATAGTCAATGCTTTTCTTGGGAACGTCGGGATAAGCATCGACTCCTCGCGCTTCCAGAGGCTGCACAATTTCCGGTGCATGAACCTGCAACTCCGAGAGGGCGACCCCCGCCCGGAACACGAACATCCCACTGTTCCAGCTAAAGCGACCACTGGCAAGAAACGTCTCTGCCGTTACTCGATCGGGTTTTTCCGTAAAGCGATTCACCCGATAGGCTGGCAACCCACCAAATTCCCCGATCGCCTCCCCCTGCTCGATATATCCGTACCCTGTAGCGGCATATCCTGGTGTAATTCCCAGAGTGACGATCGCCTCCTGG
>JANRKG010000389.1:0-33150 GCA_033763635.1 Leptolyngbyaceae cyanobacterium bins.59 | reverse complement strand
GCCCTGTGCCATGCCCATACTCCAGACCGATCGCCCAAAGATTGGCGCGGGTAATCCCATCCAACTGGCTTCCGGTCGTACCTTTGGGAAAGCGTTGTAATGCACAGTTGATATGGGCTTTGAGTACCTCTGTATAACGCTCAATCTGTTGAGGGGTAGGAGTGCCAACCATCAGGGTACGGGTATCATCTGTCGTACCGCCCAGATATTGCGCCCCCGAATCCAACAACACAAGATGACCGGGCTGTACGACGCATTCTGAAGAAGGGGTTCCATAATGGACGATCGAACTGTTGCTTCCAGTGGCAGCGATCGTGTTGAAGCTCAATCCCTGAAATTCGGCTTCCTCCTGATAGAAGCGCTCAATGGTTTGGGCAATCTCCTGTTCATTTAGAGAAGCACCCGCTGCCACCTGATCATCAACCCACTTCAGAGTACGGATTTTGGCACGACTGGCCTTCAAATTGGCAGCCCGCATCTGGGCAATTTCTATCGTGTTTTTGCGGGCCTTCAATCCCTCAACGGGATGGGTTCCTTCTACCAATTGAACTTGCTTGTGCCCCAAAGTATTACGGGCATCAATGAGGAGTTGCCTTGTGCCAACTGTTGTGTGGCGAGGGTCCAGCAATACCCGAACGGCCTGGGGTTGGCGTACCAGGGTATGGAAGGTTTTACCGTAGGCTTCATAAGGGGAGAAGGTAACGATCGCCGACAAGGTTTGCCGGAGAGTTTCCTCAATCCGCTCCAAATTAGTGAATAAGAACGCCTGCTCCTGGGTGACAATTCCATAGGCAATGAAAACGGGATTGTAAGAGACATCCCATCCCCGCAGGTTAAACAACCAAGCAATCTGATCCAATTTGGTGAGAGGTAGGATATCAATCTTGGATTTCTTCATTGCCTCCCGGACCCGATCGAGCTTTTTAGCCGTTGATTCTCCGGTATAGGCATCAGGAACCTGAAACACCAAAGACGTGGCATAGGGGGGGCGCACTTCCTGATCAATCCAGGGAGCATGGTCGCGCACCTGATCCACCAGATTTTGTGGGAGGGGCACTAACGCCACGCCATTGGGTTCGACCTGTTTCCGCAATTCTTGAAACTGGGCGATGGAGAGGGTGAAAGGGTCAAACCCCAACCGCAGGGTCCGCTGTTGCTCGCTCGCTTCCTGCCCCCAGGTTTCTAGCGTTTCCACCAGAGTTTTGTGATCCTCCAGTCCCAATTTTGAGACTTGAATCCCCGTTCCCTGCATCTGCAAATCTGCCTGTTCGTAGTAGCGGGAATCGACGAAGACCCAGGCTTGCTCCAGCCCAATGAGGACATCTCCTACTGAACCTGTAAAGCCACTGATCCAGGTTCGCCGCTGTTTCGCCTCTGGCACATATTCGTTCAAATGCTCATCCCCGGAAAGAACCAGGTAGGCATCTAACTGATGGGCTGTCATCTGAGAGCGGAGGGAAGCCAACTTAGCTTGAATGGCGGTAGCGGAGTTTGCGGTGGATTGCAACAGTTCGACAGGGGACATGGCAGAATGGGGGGCGATTGAGGCAATTCCTAAAACCTCAGGATATTCTCTATTCTAAAGAAGTTTAACCTTTTCTCAACAGCCCCTCAGGCAGCGACTACTCCAGCCGAGGAAGAAGCTTCATGGCTAGTTTGCTGAATGGGAATCTCAATCCAGAATTCAGCCCCGTTCCCAGGCTCCGACCAACACCGCAGTATCCCCCCATGCTTCTCGGCAATAATTTTGTAGCTAATGGACATGCCCAGTCCAGTGCCTTTGCCCACTTCTTTCGTTGTAAAGAAGGGGTCAAAGAGCTTACGCCGTACTTCTTCCGACATCCCCGGCCCGTTGTCAATCACGCGAACGACCACCCGATCGCTATTCAATTGTTCCGTGCGAATCACCACGCGAGGCTTCTCCTCTCGATCGGGGTGCTGGATTACCATCTCTTCCAGGGCATCGATCGCATTACTCAACACGTTCATAAAGACCTGGTTCAACTGACCCGCATAGCATTCCACTAGCGGTAGCTCATCGTACTCTTTCACAATTTCGATGGGGATTCGACCAGGGGTTGCCTTCAGACGGTTCTGAAGAATGAGCAGGGTACTATCAATGCCGTCATGGATATTCACAGGCTTCATTTCGGCCTCATCCAGACGGGAGAAACTGCGGAGGGACAGGACAATTTGCCGGATGCGATCGGCTCCGACCAACATGGAAGAAAAGAGTTTTGGCAGATCATCTTGCAAAAACTCCAGCTCAATCTCGTCGATCTCTGCCTGCACTTCTGGTACTGGGTCTGGATAATACTGCTGATACAGTTTCACCAGGGACAGCAAATCTTCAATGTACTGGGTCGCGTATTGTAAGTTCCCAGAAATGAAGTTGACCGGATTATTGATTTCATGGGCCACCCCCGCTACCAACTGCCCCAGACTGGACATTTTTTCGCTCTGAATCAATTGGGATTGGGCCTGTTGAAGTTGATGCAGGGCACGCTCCAGTTCTTCTGCCTTGCTTTCTGCACGGGCGGCGGACATCTTCACCTGATCATAGAGTTCTGCCTGACGGATAGCGATCGCCATCCGCGAGGCTAATTGTTGCAGTAGATACACATCAGACGGTTTCCAAACACGGGGGTCCTGGCACTCATGCACAATCAGTAACCCCCACACTTGCGAACCAATGAGTACGGGGACAATGACTTGAGCCAGAACCTGTACCCGTCGCAGAAAGGCGAGGTAATCGTTACTTAAGCTAGAAGTGTAGGTGTTGTGGATGATTTGGACCTGTTCTGGACCAAATAGTTGGGTGTACTTTCTCAGGAAGTAATCATCCCGTCGGAACTTATCGAGCACCGACGGGCATTTTCCCAGCAATTCTTCCAGAACAACTTGCCCCCCTTCCGGGGTGAACTGGTAAATGATGACCCGATCGCTATTCAGCAGTTGGCGGACTTTATGCACGACTGTCTGAAGAATAGTTTCCAGTTCTAATGTACTATGAATATTGTCACTAACCAGTCGTAACAGGGATTCCCGCTCCATTTGCCGCCGAGTTTGGACATACAAACGGGCTTGCTGGATTGAGATAGCTAATTGATCAGCGACAGCCTTTGCAAGCTCTTGTTCTGCTTTAGACCAGAACCGCAGATGGGTGCATTGATTGAGATACAGAATAGCCTGTAATTTTCCATCGGCTTGTACTGGCAGAACGAGGGAAGAGCGGATCTGGGCATCCAGATAAAAATCACGATCGTCCGCTAACCGTTCATCTTGCTTCACATCTGGAATGGAGAGTAACTGACGATGTTGCATCACCCACTGAGTCATCGGGTCATGACTGTCAAACTGTTCCAGGGAGGAACCGCAGGCTTGACTCGTGACTTCAAACAGATGCTTGTGGGTCTGTCTGCGGCCCGTGCTTTGGCTTTCCTCATCCTCTTCCCAGAAAAAATTAGAAACCTGCTTGGTTCCCTGATCCACATTCAGGGATTCATCTACCAGATAAAGTAAGCATCGGTCTAGTACCAACGCATCGCGTAAGTGGGCGATCGCCTGGGTTAAAATCTCGCGCAGATCAAAACTATGGCGAGTTTGACTGGTGATTTGGTTGATCAGCCGCTCCCGTTGCGCCTGTCTCTCAACTTGCTCATAGACCTGGGCTTGGCGGATGGCGATCGATAACTGCTGGGCAACGACCTGTGCGCGATCCAGGTCTTCCAGAGACCAGGATCGCGGCTGATTAGAGAAGCAGGAAACCAAACCTAACCAACCCTCCTGCACCTTAATCGGTAACAAAACATTCCCAATTTCGTCTAAGTTCGAATGGATGGGGGGTGGGTTAACGTCTGGGATGCGAGACAGGAGTTGAATAACCTTCCCCAACGCCCCCGTATTCGTAATGGAAGGGCACTGCACAACTAAACCATCCTGCACAATGGCAGTTGCCGTCTTAAATGCCTCTGGAAGGGTATACCAGGACCCCATCACCCGATCGGGTGTATCATCTGGGGGCAAAAGAGGGGATTCTAAGCCATAAAATCGTGATTCTGCTATGTTGCCGTCACAAATACGTTCATAGACAACATGAATTCTCTGGCGGTCAGTAAAATACCAGAGAAAGCAGCAACGGTCAGGCTTTAGAAGCTCTGAAATTCCATCGATCGCGGTCTGCAATATAGACTTCAGCTCTGGAGATTGCCAGAGTCGGTCAATGAGTCTTCGTAACCAGACGTTGCGCTCCTGAGAGTTTTGCATCTGAGTCAACAATCCGTGCCCGTAAACAGTACATCAACAGAGTAATCAGGGGAAACACTCAACAACAGATCAATTGATTGCAGCAAAGGCAATTCAACTAATCTTTTCAACTAATCCTCTCAACCAATCCTTTCAACCAATCCTTTCAACGTAACCAATAGACCCACTCTATCTAATGGTTTTGTACCATTTAACTGTCTTTTAACCATTGATTCCCTGGCTCAATGGTTAAAAGACAGTCAAGGTTTCATTCCAATCAAAAATTAATATACTTTACAAGGAGAAAAGTGTCAGGGCTTCCTTGAACTCTACAAATCAAAAAACTTTTTTCGTAAAGAGGGGCCAAAATGAGATCTGTCGATGCACTGACTGCTACCCCTAATTTAATAGATCCCCTCCGAAGAATACGATTTATTCAAGATCCCTTTACAGACATTTAAGTTTCTTGATTCTATATTGTGTATTGTTTCCTACCTAAAAATATGGATTCTGCTCTAGTAAGACCTTGAATAGGCTGCTAGAATCTGGGGATCAATACCTCTCTACGTAAAACTTCATGGAATCAGCCCAGCCTGTACCGACCGAAGTTGTTCAGCAAGTCGCTGAGTACTTTAGTGTTCTCTCGGAACCAACTCGTCTACGATTGCTGAACGTGTTGCGTGACGGAGAAAAGTGCGTTCAAGATTTGGTGGAGGCGACTGAAACCAGTCAGGCCAATGTCTCAAAGCATCTAAAAGTCATGCTGCAAGCTGGAATTTTGAGTCGTCGTAGTGAAGGAACGTCGGCGTACTACAGCATTGAGGATGATTTGATTTTTGAGCTATGTGGGATGGTTTGCGATCGTCTTGCCAGTCGCATTGAGCAGCAAGCCCAGTTTTTCCGGTCCTTCAGTCTGGCGGGAAAACCTTGAAGGGGCCATCAAAGGTTCCTCAAGCCTATTTAGAGGGCATAATCGCGTTCAAAGACTTTTCGGGTGAGGGGTTGATTGACTACAATCCCTTCCCCACCAAGAACCTCTAAAGGTTTTCCTTCAACCGCAATCCAGACTTTGGCATCCGGTTGTGATCCGGTTGCGGTATAGAGAATCTGGGCAAGGCGGGCTGACATCGATGTGGTGCCCCCCCCCGAAACAAAATCCTGGGAGAGATCGACATGAATGCCGTCCGCTTTTACAGAGACGCTCCGCAATTTTGTCCCCTGGGGGATGGTGGTTGTGAGGGTGGAGTTGGCAGGTCCCTCTAACAATCTTTCCAGTGCCAGTTTAATGTCTGTGGCACTTTGCTTCGAGGATGCACTAATTTTTACAGGGCTGGAGGCCAATTCCACCTGAGTATCACTTGCTTTTAGCCAGTAAACCTGCACTGTTTTTTCAGTGGAGGGACTAATGGGGACCGGGGAGACGGCGGGAGGCTGCGTTGGAGAGAAGGCTGTGGTGGGCTGAGAAACCTGTCCAGTTGAGTTCGATTGTTGCCAATTCACCCAGGCAACTCCACCCCCGATGACAGCAGCGGCAGCAGAGAGGGTGACAATTATCAGGGGTAGGCGGGAACTGGGACGTTGATCCATAACAATTAAGGGGGGGTAAGAAGGGTTGCCATTTGATTCGCCTCGGCTCGGACAAAGGCTGCAAGTTCAACCTCCTGACCTGCTTTGAGGTTAAACTTTAAAACTCGCACCGTTAAGCCAGAGATCTCTAATCTGCGGAGATCAAACTGTTGATTGACTCCATTGACAAAAGAGTTGACGATGCGATCGGGAACAAGTTCATTATTAACCCTGGCAATTGGATCAGTGATTTGAATCTGGGAACCCGCCACAACATTGATACTAGCTTCCAGGGTAATGAGCAGCTTATCGGGAAATCCTTGTTCTTGAAATTCGACCTGAAAGCGAAAGCGGTTTGGATGGAGGAAGGTCACTTGGGGGTTGAGAAAGTCGTACCGTTGCACCTGCTGAGCCTGGGGAAAGTTCGGTAGACTAATGGCCAAGTTGCGGAGTTGGGCGGTGAGGGCAGGTGATCGCAACGCTTGATTCAAATCCGTTTGAGTCAGCACTACCCTGACCCCTGCCTGGAGAGGACGGGTCCACCGAGGACGCTGCCCTAAACTGCTGGGGTCCAACTCCACCCGATCCAATTCCAACTCCAACGCCGCAATCCGTAGTTCTGGAATGGGAAACAGCCCCCGTCCGGCAATGCGTACCCGATCGGCTTTGCCCTGAATAATTTGATAACTCGGTGCATTATCCACCCGCACCTGAAGCTGTTCGACCGTCTTGAATTGCGACCGGATTGCCCCCTCTAAACCACGATCGACGACATAGCCAGCGGGGGTGATCAGGGCAATCAAACCTGTGAAGAGGACAGTAACAACTTCCATGTCGGCATTTTCAGGATCATTTTCAGGATGTGGTTAGAGGGTACTATACCCCAGAGTGAAGCGACAAGCATTTTCCTGAAATTAAAGCACTGCCAACCGAGCAGAATCATTGATTACCGGGAAAAAACTTCCCGTAAGCGCTTACAGACTTGAAGTGCCTGTTGAAATTCCGATTCGCTCAACCGATTAAACCGTTCTTTCAAGTAAGCCATGTGAACCGGAAAGACTTCTTCAAACACCTGTTCCCCCTCTGGCGTAAGCACAATCACGAAACATCGCCGATCGTTGGGGGGCACCTCCCGCCGGACCAGTCTTTTCTTTTCAAGACGATCGACAATGCCTGTTAGGGTTCCCTTCGTCACCAGAGTCTTCTCAGCAAGCTGGTGCATCGTCATACCAGGAGTATTTCCCAAGGTAGCAATTACATCAAATTGGGGACAGGTTAACCCCAGTTGGCGAATGTGATCTTCGTCGTAAATCTGAAATGACTGATAGGCTCTGACAAACTCCCGTAGTAATGGCAAAAAAGACTCCCGCGCCGCAACCTGAGCGCTGGTCTGGCGATCGTTGGCTGACTTAGAACTGGAAATCGAATCGGTAGAATCCACAAAACTTAACCGTCACAGTGTCTATATTGTACTACGCAAAAAAGGTACGAATACAAACTTTCTTGACTGAGCTGTTCTGCTTTATTAGGCAGGATGATGGGAGGAATGCACCCATTACCCATCACCCAACGCCTCGTGAATCCACTTTTTCAGAGTTGCTGTTAACTCCTCTAGTGGAATTTCCTGAGAGGCTTTGGTGGCCCGTTGTACGACTTCTACCTTGCCTGATTGCAGCGATCGACCCGTCACAATGCGGTAGGGGATGCCAATCAGGTCTGCATCTTTGAATTTCACGCCAGGTCGTTCATCCCGATCGTCCAGGATCGTTTCAATTCCGGCCTGTTTGAGTTCGGTGTAGATCCTTTCTGCGGCTTCTACCTGTTGTTTGTCTGTCACGTTTGGGATGACGACAATAGCTTGGTAGGGGGCGATCGCCACAGGCCAAATAATCCCATCCTTGTCGTAGGATTGCTCTACAGCCGATTGGGCTAATCGGGAAACCCCAATCCCATAGCAACCCATCACCAGGGGCAACTCTTCCCCCTGTTCGTTGGTGTAAGTTGCTCCCAACGCCTTCGAATACTTCGTGCCCAGTTGAAAAATGTGCCCCACTTCGATACCTCTGGCGCTCTTCAGGCATTGGGTGGGATCGTGAAGAGCGCGATCGTCGGGTCGGGCTTTCCGCAGATCAACGACTTCTTTGGGTCGTGCAAACGAGTCTCCCCAATTTGCTCCCAAAACGTGATGGTTAGATTCATTCGCTCCCGTGACAAAGTTCTTCAACTCCATCACCGTTTCATCAGCGAGTCGTAAGAAGCTGGGAGCTAGATATTTGTCGGACTTAATAAACCCATCTTCCAGATCGGGCGCAATATAACCGAGGGGTAGAGGTTGGGTGGCCCATTGAGTCTGGGCATCTCCGTCGGGAACTTTCAGACCCAATACGGCGTTTGCCTGATATTGACTGGCCCGTTTGACCAATTCATTTTGCAGTTTGACTTCATTCACCTCCTGATCCCCGCGGATGCTCACCAGCACCAGCACGGTTAAGCCCGTGTCATAGGTTGCCTGGTAAATCACGTTTTTCACGATCTGGGTGGGAGAGCATTTCAAGAACTTGCTCAGGGATTCGATCGTGTTGGTGCCGGGGGTTTCTCGTTTTTCGTAGGTGGTAAAGGCAGAGGGTTCAGCATCGGGAGGGAGGGCAACGGCTTTTTCAACGTTTGCAGAGTATTTTCCGTCTTCGGTGTACAGCACCTCATCTTCTCCCGCTTCCGCCAGGACCATGAACTCTTGAGAACCAGAGCCACCGATCGCCCCCGAATCGGCATCGACAGCCCGGAAAGCCAAGCCACAGCGAGTAAAGATATTGCGGTAAGCGCGATCCATTGCTGCGTAAGTTTGCTTTAAACCCGCCTCATCTGCATCAAAGGAATAGGCATCCTTCATGATGAACTCACGACCCCGCATCAAGCCAAAGCGAGGGCGGATCTCGTCCCGAAACTTCGTTTGAATCTGGTACAGGTTCTGGGGTAACTGGCGGTAGGAGCGCACCATATCACGGGTGACGGCTGTAATCACCTCTTCGTGAGTGGGACCCAGGCCCAATTCTCGCTCTTGACGATCGCGCAGGGCAAACATGATTCCCTCCGCTTTGGTATAGGTATCCCACCGTCCCGACTCCTGCCAAAGCTCCGAGGGTTGCAGTTGAGGAAGTAGACACTCCTGGGCACCCTCAGCATTCATCTCCTGGCGCACAATCTCAGAAACTTTCTGCAACACCCGCCACATCAGCGGCAGATAAGCATAGATCCCACTGGCAACCCTCCGGATATACCCGGCCCGGAGTAACAGCTTATGACTGGGGATCTCCGCCTCCGCTGGGTCTTCCCGAAGGGTGACAAAGAGCATCTGAGACAGCCGCATGGCCTGATTCCTTTTTCGGTTCAACATTGCTATCCCAGTCTACAGCGGTTTCTGTTGCAACAACGGGGGAAGCGGCGATCGAACCACAAGGGAAGGGGTCAGGGAAGGAACCCTCCCAGGCGAGTTGGCTGCTCGTAAACTCGTTTCAAGGTATTCAAGTCTCGCCTGGAAATGGGGGGGGGATTACGGACCTGAGCGAAGTACATGATATCGCTTTCCTGGGGACTGTGGCCCCAAATCCCAAGGGCATGGCCCAATTCGTGACGCACCGCCGATCGAATATAGGAATCCGCTTGATCAGGCCGGACTCGGACAAACATCCGGTGTTGCAGGGTCTTTCTGCCAGTGCTGGCATCCTGGGTTGTATAAAGCTCGTACCGCGTTTCTGCCGATCGCACCCGTCCAGTTTGTCGATTGGAGACCCGCAAGGGCAGGGGCGATCGCCAGATGGTAATCTCGGCTTGCTCAGGTTGGGAGACGATCGTCAGGGGAAAATGGGTGGCCCAATCTTGAACGGCTTTGGACGCTTCTCGAACCCACACTTGACTGCGACGATTGCTATCAGGCGGCTCTAAATAGACTCGCACCGGAAACGTTGACCAGACCAACGCTCCCACCTCAGTTGTCTGTAGGTCGTCAAAGTAGTCTTCCTGCAAGTTGGGATCAATCGAGCGCACCAAAAATGGGGGTAAAGGCCAAGCCTTTAGCTCTGGCATTGGGAATTCAGGAACACTGGCTCTTGCCTCAATGGGGGGTGGAAAGACTCGCTCAAAAGAACCAACCATTCCATTTCGAAGAGGGGTAGGGATGATCCCGATCCACAGAAAAACAAAAAAAATTGCAGAGACCCAGATGAATCTCTTTGGGCCTCTGCGATTTTCCAATAAAAACGAAAATGAAAGTTTTTTACTGAGGGACACGAGTTAGCCAACCCGCACTGAGAACGATCGTTAACCCCATAAAGAGCGCAGCCAGAATCCAGGTGATGCGATTCAGGTTTGTTTCCGCACTTTTGGTACTGGTAAATAGTTGAGCCTGTCCACCAATCCCGCCCAGACCGTCGCCTTTGGGGCTATGGAGTAACACCAGGATAATCAACCCAAGGGCCGAAAAAGCCCAGATTGCTTTTACGATCGTCACAACAGTCATAAAACAAACCTTCAGAAAAACAACAATCCGTGCTAAACGGGAGGCTTAAACCTGGAGGGATACCTGTACAGGAGTGCGACTAGCCCGAATCTCCAACTTTGCTCGGTCAATCATGGAACGACCTGTCATTTCGGGAGGCTGAGGTAGTTGCAGGATTTCCAGAATCGTAGGGGCAATATCCGCCAAGCGACCATCGGAACGAAGGGATACATCGGTTCCATGTCCAGGGATTTTAGCCCCTTCCCCTTCTACCACAATAAAGGGAACCGGATTCGTTGTGTGAGCCGTCCAGGGGTTACCGTGTTCGTCCCGCATGTATTCTGCATTTCCGTGATCGGCGGTAATCAGGGCCGTTCCTCCAACCCGACTGATCCCCTCTAGCAAGCGGCCGAGAGAGCGATCGACGGTTTCAATGGCGGTGACGGTTGCATCAATCTGCCCTGTGTGCCCCACCATGTCAGGGTTCGCGTAATTGATCACAATGAGTGAATAGATCCGCCTTTGCAGAGCAGTCAGGGCCACCTCTGTTACCTGTTCGGCAGACATCGCAGGGGCACGATCGTAGGTTGCCACCATCGGACTCATCACCAATTCCCGGTCTTCCCCGGGCAGGGGTTCCTCAATACCGCCATTAAAGAAGTAGGTGACATGGGCATACTTCTCGGTTTCCGCAGTCCGGAACTGCTTGAGACCATGATGGGCAACGACCTCACCCAGAATGTTGTTCAAATTCTGAGGTTCAAAGGCAACAGCAACCGGGAAGGAGGGATCGTACTGGGTAAAAGTGACAACCGAAAGCGGATCAATGTATTCCCGTTGGAACCCACTGAAGTTAGGGTCTACAAGTGCCTGAATAATTTGACGGGCGCGATCGGGACGGAAATTGAAGAAGATAAGCCCATCTCCGGCTTGCACCACTCCTGGAGCGATCCGAGTGGGTTGAATAAATTCATCTGTTGTTCCGCTCTCATAAGCATCTAGAACCACCTGTAAGGCAGAACGCCCATCCCCTGAGCCATCCTGGGTCAGGACATCATAGGAAAGCTTAATGCGATCCCAACGATGATCCCGGTCCATGCTGTAATAGCGACCGCTCAGGGTTGTGATACGACCAATGCCAACTTGTTGAATATAGTCCTGAAGTTGGCGAATCGCTTCCTTGCCGTCAGTCGGGAGGGTATCACGACCATCCGTAATGGCATGGATACAAACATCGGAAATTCCTTGAGCTTTTGCAAGCTCTAACAACCCAAACAGATGGCTGATGTGGGAATGAACACCACCCTCTGAACACAAGCCCATCAGGTGTAATTTGCCACCCTTTGCTTTAATAGACTGGCAGATTTTGACAAGGGCTGGGTTTTGCAGAAGAGAACCATCCTCAACTGCATCTGAAATTCTGACTAATTCTTGGGGAACAATGCGTCCTGCCCCAATATTTAAGTGACCCACTTCCGAGTTACCCATTTGTCCATCAGGTAAACCCACATCTTTCCCAGAAGTGCGAATCAGGGTATGGGGATAGGCATGCCAAAGGCTGTTCATAATGGGAGTATTGGCTGCGGCGATCGCATTTCCATCCTTCGCCTCGCGATACCCCCAACCATCTAAAATGACCAGCACCACTGGAGACACAGGGGCTTGCGCCATACTCAGTCACCTTCTCACAATACGTGATTTCTTCGCAATCATACCATTCAGTCTGGAGTATTTCGTAACCTGCTAATCTCCTTAGAAACCACAGGATGGTTCGTCGAACAACTCGTTTTTAAGCTTGCGCTTGCCAGACTTCTTAAAACCAACTTCGGCTATTTTTTAGCCTTTTCTTTGGCCTTTTGTTTCTCACGCTTTGCAGTGGCCTTAGCCGCTTTCTCGGCCTCAATCGCTGCTAATTTTTCCTTTTCTTTCTCCTCAACCAATTTATCTAGATAGTAGGAATAATTACCTAAATAAACTCGAAATTCTCCATCGCGAATTTCGACAATTTTGTTTGCAACCTGGGAGATAAAGTAACGATCGTGAGAAACCACGATAGCAGTTCCATCATAATGCTGCAACGCTTCCTCTAGCATCTCCTTCGCAGGGATATCTAAGTGGTTGGTTGGCTCATCCAAAACCAGTAAATTTGCGGGTTGTAATAACATTTTTGCCAGGGCCAATCGGGCTTTTTCTCCACCACTTAAAGCTTCAACCCGCTTGAAGACCATATCACCACTAAATAGGAAGCGCCCTAGCAACGTCCGAACCTCTTCATTTTTCCAGTCTGGCACTTCATCATGGATGGTTTCCATGACAGTTTTACTGAGATCGAGAGCTTCGGCTTGATTTTGTTCAAAGTAACTGGGGATCACATTATGCTCTCCCAACTTCACGGTTCCTTCCGAAGGGTGTTCCATCCCCATCATCAACCGCAGTACCGTTGATTTTCCGGCTCCATTAGGTCCCAGAAAGGCAATGCGATCCCCACGCTCTACCAGTAATTCGGCTCCTAAAAACAGAATTTTCTCGTCGTAGGTGTGAACTAAGTCCTTAATAATGACCACTTCCCGTCCACTGCGGGGGGCAGGAGGAAAACGAAAATGTAGAGTGCGTACATCCCCGGTGGGTGCTTCAATGCGCTCAATTTTATCGAGTTGTTTTTCGCGGCTCTTGGCCTGGGTACTACGGGTGGCACTGGCTCGGAAGCGATCGACGAATGCCTGTTGTTTCTCTAAGTCCTTCTGCTGCCGCTCGTAGGCACTCATCTGAGCGTCTCGCTGTTCCGCCTTTTGTTGCAAGTAAGAAGAGTAGTTCCCTAGATAGGTGCTTGAAACGCCTCGTTCTGTTTCCACAATTTGATTACACAGGCGATCGAGAAACTCACGGTCATGGGAAACAATCACCATCGGTGTGGTCAAGCCCTTGAGATAAGTTTCCAGCCACTCGATCGTTTCCAAATCCAGGTGGTTCGTCGGTTCGTCCAGCAACAGGAGATCGGGGGTTTGCAGAAGAATTTTCCCTAAACTCATCCGCATCTGCCATCCGCCACTAAAAGCGCTCACCAAGCGATCCCCATCCTCAGATGTAAATCCCAGATCGGGCATGATCTTTTCTATCTCAGCTTCCAGCGTGTAGCCGTGTAATCCCTCAAATCGACGTTGGAGGCGATCGAGTTCATGGATCAGACGATCCAGAGTTTCGGGATCGGCCGTTTGCATCTCGTGCTGGACCCGCATTAGCCCCTCATGGACTTGGTTCGCTTCGCCAAAGGCCCGCCAAAATTCCTCTCGAACGGTGCGAGTGGGGTCAACCTCAAATTCCTGGGTCAGGTAGGCGATTCGGAGACTGGCGGGGCGAATAATCTCCCCAGAAGTTGGTTCAGTTTCTCCGGCAATAATCTTCAGTTGGGTCGATTTCCCAGCCCCATTGACCCCAACCAGGCCGATACGATCTCCTGGCTTGACCTCCCAATTCACATCTTTGAGGACTTCACCAGTCGGATAAACTTTGCTGATATGCTCCAGGCGTAGCATTCGGTCTCCAGGGAATGAGTGAAAAGAACAAAACCCAGTCTTAAGGGCGGCAGAGAATTTTTCTTGCCTAGAATCCTAAAACCTAAAGCTTAAATTTTTATAATTATTATAGGCATTGAGGGGTGGCGATGCTCAGGATTCCAGCATTTGCAAGCGGTACAAACTGGCGTAAAGCCCCTCCTGGCGTAGCAGATCTTCATGACTGCCCGATTCCACCAATTGCCCCCGTTTTAGCACAAAGATGCGATCGACGTTGCGAATCGTGGATAACCGATGGGCGATGATAATGGCAGTGCGGTTTTCCAGGAGGCGATCGAGGGCTTCCTGAATCATTGCTTCCGTGCCCACATCCAGACTGGCAGTTGCTTCGTCTAGGACCAAAATCTTGGGATCACGAATGGCAACCCTTGCAAAAGCGAGTAATTGTTTCTGCCCACCGGATAAATTCGTGCCCCGTTCCCGCAGCATTGTTGCATAGCCCTGCGGTAATTGCTCAATGAGCCGTGCCACATTCGTTCGTTCTGCGGCTGCCTGAACCGCCTCAAAGGGATACGTTTCCCCTAAAGTAATATTGCTAGTGACATCTCCTGCAAAGAGAAAACCATCTTGCAGAATGACTCCCAGATGTTGTCGTAACTCACTTTGAGGCACATCCCGGATATTCACCCCATCAATGAGGATGCGTCCTCGGCTGGCTTCATAGAGACGGCACAAAAGGCGAATAATGGAGCTTTTTCCGGCTCCCGTTGGTCCCACCAGGGCAATTTTTTCACCGGGACGAATGACAAAATTCAGGTCTTGGATGATGTACTCATCGTTTTTGTAAGCAAACCAGACATGCTCAAACCGAATTTCTCCCGTTTGAGGAGTGGGGGGATCGGGATGACCTGCCTCTGGAGAAATGGCGCTACCTGAAAGGTAGGACTGCACTTCGGGGTCACGAATCTCGATCGGCTCGTTCAAGATATCGTTAATCCGCTCCACCGCTGTAAATCCGGCCTGGAGTGCTGTAAATTTCTCGGCAAATTGGCGCAGGGGATCAAACAGCCGTTGGGCGAACAGTACAAATGTTGCAAGCACCCCAAAACTGAGCGTTTGCCGCATGACCAAGAAGCCACCCAAACATAACACTCCGGCGATCGCAACCAGGGCAATCCAACTCAGGGTTGCAGAAACGGCTGAGTCAAAAAAGATGGTCTTGTCAACTTCCTTGATGTAACGCTGGTTAGTGCCACGAAATAGGTCTGCATTGTAGGCTTCGCGGCGAAAGAGTTGCACAACCCCGATCCCAACAATATTCTCCTGTAACGTGGAATTCAGACCCGATAATTCTTCCCGCGCTTTATAGTTGGCCCGACGATATTGCTGTTGAAAATAAATAATCAGACTGGTGATCGGGAGCAACAGCAACAGTAACATCAAGGCGAGTTGCCACTGGAGGGTAAACATCAGGACTGTAATCACAATCATGGAAAACAGATCACTGACGATGCCGACGGCTCCGGTGGCAAACACATCGCCCAAGGCTTCGACATCGCTGGTGAGGCGAGTAATGAGCTTACCAACGGGGGTGCGATCGAAAAATCGCATCGCCAGGGAGGTTACATGATCGAACAAATCGGCTCGAATATCAGCTGTAATGAGTTGCCCCACCTTCTGCACCAGATACCCCTGAATTGACTGCAACGTCAGCAGGGTCAAAATCGTGCCAAGAAGTAATAAAACAAGAATATTCAATCCCTCAGATAGGGATTTGTTTTGCAGAAAGACCCAGATGAACTCGTTGGTTGAAGTTGTGGCGGTTTTGGCTCGGATCAGGGAGATGGCCTGTCCAACAATGACGGGCTGAATGGCTCCAGCGACCGCCAGGGGAACCAGCAAAGTCATTGAAGCGATGAATAAGCGCCCATGCCGTCGGGCGTAGGGAACCAGTTTGAGAAATAATCGCCAATCGTTTGAGCGAACGGGAGATTTTTCAGAGTCAGCGATCGAGCCAGAAGCAACCATATCCGATCAGTCAGAGAAAACAGATGCCCTCCCAGCTTATCGAATTTTATTGATGCCTGACGGAAGCACAATCAGGAAACCGCCAGGATAGCCGCTCGAATTTTTTCTACCCAATCATTCAAGTTGCCCGTGTTCAAGCGGTAGCTCAGGGGATGGGCGATTAAGTAAGCGGTACTTTCAAACAGCACCTCAATTTCAATCAATCCGTTCTCTTGTAAGGTGCGACCAGTTGAGACGAGATCGACGATCGCCTCAGACATGCCCGTAATGGGACCCAATTCAACCGAACCATACAGGGGAACAATTTCGATAGGAAGGTCGAGGCTTTGGAAATGTTCCCGCGCACAGTTGACGAATTTAGAGGCGACTCGTCCGTGAGGGGGAAGTTCGAGGGCAGAACGGTAGGGACTGGCTTGGCGAACGGCGATCGACAACCGACACCGACCGAACCCTAAATCAACCAGATGGGCCACCTGGGGCTGCTTCTCTCGCAATACGTCATATCCAACAATCCCCAGTTGAGCCTGTCCATATTCCACGTACACAGGAACGTCTTGCGCTCGAACTAGCAGGGCTTTCGCGGTATGGGTGGAGTCCCAGATTTGCAGTTGACGATTGGAGGATTCCAAAAAAACACTGAAGTCTAGACCGATCGACTGCAACAGACGAATGCTGTCCTTCAGTAAAGCCCCTTTGGGGAGAGCAACGGTTAACATAGGGTGATTTTGAACGGTAGACTTTAGATCTTAGACCAGTCCTGACTCTAACCTCTAGCCCGCCCATGCAGATTCTCCTCGTGGATGACGAAGTAGAACTGACCGATCCCCTCAGCCGTATTTTGGCCTGTGAAGGGTACGAAGTTGATGTGGCCTACGATGGGGAGGAAGGGAATCGGTTGGCAATGCAGGGAAACTATAGCTTGCTGATTTTGGATTGGATGCTTCCTCAGAAAACAGGTCTGGAGATTTGTCAGCAGTTACGATCGCAGGGGGATCAAACTCCGGTACTGTTTTTGACAGCGAAGGATACCCTGAACGATCGCGTCGAAGGACTGGATGCGGGGGCGGATGATTATTTAGTCAAGCCGTTTGAACTGCGAGAACTGCTGGCGCGGGTGCGTGCCCTATTGCGCCGCCCGTCTGCGCTAGAGCAGGTTCCTGCCCGTCCACCCTCTCGTTTGCAAGTCGAGGATTTAGAACTGGATTGCCAGAATCAGCTTGCCTATCGAAACGGGCGAGTCATCGAACTGTCAGACAAGGAAAGTCATTTATTAGAGTATTTGATGCACCATCCAGGGCAATTGCTCACCCATGCCCAAATTTATCAATACCTTTGGCAGGATGAAAACACTCAACCCAGTAGCAATGCGCTGGCGGCCCAAATTCGGCTGTTGCGCCGCAAAATTGAGGCCGATCGCGAAATTCCCCTGATTCATACCATTTATGGTCGGGGCTATCGCTTTGGGTCTGCGCCGGATTCTGGGATTCAAGAGTCGCCCTGATGGGGAATCAGGGCGATCGAATGCTTGCAGGGTTATTTCACGGATTCCCACTTCATCTCATATTTCTGAAGTCGGGGATGGGCGACGACCATGTGCCAGACAACGGCCTGAAATGCCTCGGTTTGGGGCGTTACGGTTTCGGAACGAATGGGAGGAATAATCACACATGCTTCAGCGACTTGAGCCGTGAAGCCCCCATCTCGACCCACCACACCAAAGACTTTGGCTCCCACTTCCTGGGCATATTGCAGGGACGAGACAATATTGACACTGACATTCTTTTCCGCATTTCCGCCACCGACTGAGAAAACAAAGATTCCATCTTTGCTGTTGAGACGGCTTCCCTTTAACCAGTTCACAAAAGCCGTTTCCCACCCATCGTCGTTAATGCGGGCCGTCAATTCTGAGACGTTATCGGTTGGGGTGTAGCATTCCATCCCCGCGATCTTGCGAAAGTCATTGACAGCATGGCTGGCGTGTCCAGCACCGCCCCCGACTCCCAGAAAGAACAGTCGTCCTTCGTTTTCACGAATGGTTGCAATTCCCTCGACCATTGCCTCAATGGTTGACTCGTCGATCGCATCAATAATGGTTTTGGCATCCGCCAGGTATTCGGCAACGTAACCCATGAATCCTGTCTCCTTAAATATTATCTAGTCGGGCACTCCCACCGGAGGAACCTCGTCCCTGGGAGAATAGTGCGAGTCATCACAGGGCCAGCACCAAGCATAGGCTACTACGAAAGCGTTTTCTCTGGAGAAAGAGATGGGAGTCCGTGCTTAGGGTAGTCAATATGGGTAGCCTAGGGGATGAGTCAACTGAAAGATATACTCATTATTTCGCCTTATAAGTGTTGACAGCGTACCCAAAACCAGAGAACTTAGATTGATTAGTGAGGAGTGTCCCGAAGTAGCATCGATATGGAATTTCTACACAGAAACGGTTCACCTCCGATACAGGTGCAAAGGTTACAGGTACAAAGGTACTGGGATCTAACCTATGCCTTAGTTATTCGTAATTTAAAGGTGCGATACCGGGGATCTTTTCTGGGGGTTTACTGGTCCCTCATGAATCCTCTGATCATGACGGTCATTTATACTGCCATCTTTGGGAAGGTGTTTGGTAGCACTACCTACATTCAGTTGACAGATCACCCAATGATTAACTACAGCCTGACTGCTTTTACAGGGCTGATCGTCATCAATTTCTGTGCAGCCTCAACTTCCCAAGCCCTCACCAGCGTTGTTAATAATGGGGCACTCCTGAACAAAATCAGTCTTCCCCCCAGCGTTTTTCCAGTTTCCGCTGTCATGGCAAATGTCTTTCAGTTTGCAGTTTCTACGCTGCCCCTTCTGATCATCATCAGCTTAATCACATCCAAGAGCCTCCTGAATGCACTGGCTTTGTTGGTTCCTTTTACCGGGCTGGTAGGAACTTGTGCAGGATTAGGGTTGATCGTGAGTGGTCTCTATGTCTTTTTCCGCGACTTACCCTACCTGTATGAATTAGTAATTTCGATGTTGTGGATTACCAGCCCTGTTTTTTATCCGGCTGAAATTGTCCCTGAAAACATCCAGCCAATTCTGATGCTAAATCCTCTGTATTCTGTCATTAAAAGCATCCGTCAAATAGCCCTGTCAGGTGGATTGCCCGATTCAGACTTAATGATAAATTCACTATTGAGTGGTCTGATCATTCTGGCGATCGGGTGGACTTGTTTTTATCGGTGGCAGCCTCAGTATATGGACCTGCTGTAAATGAGCGAAATTATCTGTCTAGATCGGGTTTCCCTCTGGCGACGCACCCAGGAGGAATTTTCCTACGATCTGAAAAAAACGGTTTTGTCCTTTATGGAGGGCAAGTATCACGAACCTGCCAGAAAGCTGATCCTGGACGATATTAATTTACTAATTCGATCGGGGGAAAAAATTGCCATTATCGGAGCGAATGGAGCAGGGAAGTCTACGCTCTTAAAGGTGATTTGTGGAATTTTGAAGCCCACCCAGGGGCAAGTTCGAGTCAAGGGTAAGATTGCTCCCCTGATTGAATTGGGGGCTGGGTTTGATGGAGATCTTTCAGTTCTGGATAATATTGTTCTCTATGGGGTCATGCTTGGCTTCTCCCGGAAGGAGATGCATCGAAGAGCCGCTTCGATCCTGAAGTTTGCAGCCCTAGAAGAATATTCCTACATCCCAGTGAAAGCCCTTTCTTCGGGAATGTCAGCCCGCTTGGGGTTTGCAATTGCCACCGATGTACAACCCGATATTCTCATTTTGGATGAGGTTCTTTCGGTCGGGGATGAGATCTTTAAGCGGAAATGCAAGCAAAGAATTGACAACTTCTGGAATGGTAATACGACAGTTTTGTTTGTTTCCCATTCCCTAGATGCGGTGCGGGCAAATTGCCAGCGAGCGATCTGGTTAGACCGAGGCAAAATCCAGTTTATTGGAAATGCCCAAGAAGCAGTGCATTACTATCTTGCTTCAACCCATCAAAATCCAGAACATCAAAATTCTGAAGCTGAGTTGCATCCTGTGTAAGGGAGTGTGGGCCCGTCAAACTGTTGGTGTGTGAGGAATCGGTGGGAATGAATTTTAACTTTGTAACGGTTGTTTGGGGTGAAGCGTACGTTGATTTGTTTTTGAAAGTGGCACTTCCCAGTCAACTAGCTCCTGGTAATTTGCCTGTCTTTCGAGATTTATCCGAGACGACTTACAAAATTTATACGACGGCTCAGGATGCTTCAGCCATTCGGCATTCTCCAGTTTTCCAGCATCTGCAAACGGTGATGCGCTCTGAGGTCGTTGTTTCCCCTGAAATTGATATTTGTGAGAAATACCATGCGATGTCTGCCTTCTATAAGTTAGCGATCCAACAAACTCCTGATGCATTTGCTTTAGTACTCTTAACCCCAGATGCAGTTTGGTCTGATGGGTCGTTGGCAAATCTGCGACGGTTGGCAGAACAAGGAAAACAGGTTGTGATGATGCCTGGGATTCGGGTGTTGAAAGAGGCTTTTTCCCATGTGCTAGAACCTTTTTATTCTGGCAATCAATTAAGTTTGTCAATTGCCGCTCGCCCATTAGTAAAACTAGCCCTGGAGAATTTGCATCCTGTTACTCGCGCTTTTTTCTGGAATTCCGAAAAATTCTCCCGGTGGGGTTCTTATTACCTTTGGGAGGTTGATTCAGAAGGATTGCTAGGTCGTTTTTTTCACCTCCACCCTCTCTTAGTCGGTCCTTTTCGTGGGCGGAATACAAATTTCAAATCCACGATCGACTGTGATTACATTCCCATAATTTTTACCGATTTAGAGGAACGAGACTTGCACATTGTTGAAGACTCAGATGAAATGGTCTTCTTTGATTTGCGGGGGGCATCGCAAGATATTCATGAAATTGAACCAGGCAAGTCAAATCCTTTACAGGTTGCCTATTGGGCATCTCAAGGAGCCAATGAGTGTCACCGTAAACTCATTCGATATAAAATTCGGTTCCATACTCAAGATTCAACTTCTTCCCTGTGGGAAGATAGTGAAATTCAATCCGAGTTAGCGATCGAAAAAATCTTTTTCTGGTTGAAATTTGAGTGGATTTTTAATTTGATCCATTTCACTAAAAATAAAATCAAAGATACTTTGAAGATTCTTCTCAGTCCTCAAAAGATCGAAAAATTACAACAGGTAAAACGAACGCTTAGAAAAATGGCGTAACAAATGGTAATGTAGTTGGACAAATAAAATTACATACTTTTATGAACCGGGCAGTATTCCTGGATCGAGATGGGGTCATAAACCGCGTTGTATTGCGGGATGGTAAGCCTTATCCGCCTCCCTCTGTTGAAGCATTAGAAATTCTACCAGGCGTGTTCGAAGCGTTGAAAGCGCTAAGGCAAGCGGGTTTTCGGTTGATTGTGGTTACAAATCAACCTGATGTTGCGACTGGGGTGCAATCCAGGGATGGGGTGGAAGCAATTCACGAACACATTTGCACTTTGCTGCCGATCGATGCTATTAAAGTTTGCTATCACGTTGATCGGGATGCTTGCTCCTGCCGTAAACCCAAACCGGGAATGCTGTTGGAAGCGACCTCCGAGTGGTCGATTAGCCTTCCAGATTCGTTTCTCGTGGGCGATCGTTGGCGAGATATTGGGGCAGGACAGGCAGCAGGTTGCCGCACCATCCTGGTTCAAAATCATTATTCTGAACGTCAGGCAGAAAGTCCTGATGCAATCGTTAGTTCTCTACTGGAAGCCAGTCAACTGATTTTGTCAAATCATTTCTCTGGTCACGTCTCTCAGGGTGAGTATTCTGTTTCATCATTAAGCTAAATAAGAAAAAACCCTGGTAGGGTTTCACTGGGTTGAATCCCTGTTAGATGTGCCTGTTTGGATTGCGCCTTTTTGATTTCTTTGTAGCACGTTGTACCTTGTGAGGAGTGTGTTATGCCTGATCTGAAAAGCCTGAAAGTCAAGCTTTTTGCCGATGGTGCTGATTTGGAAGTCATTACTCGGATGGCTCAAAACCCCCTCATCAAGGGGTTTACGACGAATCCAACCTTGATGCGTAAAGCCAATATCCTGGACTACAAAGCTTTTGCGCTCGACGTTTTGCAAATTGTTCCCGATCGGCCTGTTTCCTTTGAAGTCTTTTCTGACGACTTCCTGGAAATGGAGCGTCAGGCATTCGAGATTGCCTCCTGGGGTGAAAACGTGTACGTAAAAGTGCCCGTCACCAATACGTTAGGTGAGTTCGCAGGCCCTCTGATTAAACGGCTCTCTACTGCTGGTGTGCAGGTGAATGTGACGGCCTTGATGACCGTGAACCAGGTGGAACGAGTGGTTGCTTCCCTGGCCGACACCACGAAGGGCTTTATTTCCATCTTTGCAGGGCGGATCGCCGATACTGGCTTAGATCCAGTGCCGACAATGGTTCGGGCGGTGGAAATCATGAAGGCTTGTCCCCGATTTGAACTAATTTGGGCCAGTCCTCGCGAACTGTTGAATGTTTTCCAGGCAGATGCCGCAGGGTGTCACGTTATTACCGCTACAAATGATGTGTTGTCAAAGTTGAATTTGGTCGGGAAGGATCTGGATGAATTCTCACTGGAAACGGTGAAAATGTTTTATCGAGATGCTTTGAATGCTGGCTACACTATTGAAATGGCTCAGCCAGAACCCTTACCCTGCGATCAAGTTGTTTCCGTCTAGGAAACTCGATCCGTCTTTGTCTATGTATGATTGAAACTGTCAAAACCTGGAGAGGCAAATTTGAAAAAGGTTTTAGTGACCGGCGGAGCCGGATACAAAGGGTGTGTGCTTGTTCCCAAACTTCTGGATGCAGGCTACTCAGTTGTCGTATATGACCTGATGTTGTTTGGCTCTCAAGGATTACCGACCCACCCAAATCTTCAGGTAGTTGAGGCCGATATTCGGGATATTGAGACTTACAAAAAGTCGGTTGAAGGGGTTCACAGCGTCATTCACATGGCCTGTATCTCCAATGACCCAAGTTATGAGCTTGATCCGGATCTGAGCAGAACGATCAATTTCGATTGCTTCGAACCGATGGTGGCTGCCTCGAAGGAAGCAGGGGTGAAGCGGTTTATCTACGTTTCCAGTAGTTCTGTTTACGGGGTCAGTGAAGCTCCCGAAGTGACGGAAGAGCATCCCCTGGTTCCCTTGACGGATTACAACAAGTACAAAGGACTGTGCGAACCTCTGCTGTTCAAGTACCAGTCCCCGGATTTTACAACTGTTATCATTCGTCCGGCAACGGTTTGTGGGTACTCTCCCCGCATGCGGTTTGATCTGACGGTGAATATTCTGACCAACCATGCGGTGAATCGTGGACTCATCACCGTTTTTGGCGGAAGTCAGCAGCGTCCGAACATCCATGTGGATGATGTCACGGACCTCTATGTGCAACTGCTGGAAATGCCCGATGAACTGATCGCGGGTGACATCTTCAATGCTGGCTATCAAAACCATACAGTCTCTGAACTGGCGGAGATGGTGAAAAAAGTGGTGGAAGAGGAAATGCCTGAGAAGGCTCCGATCCAGATCCAAACCACTCCCAGCAACGATCTTCGCTCTTATCATGTTTCCTCAAAGAAGATTGCCGATAAGTTAGGGTTTGTGCCTAAACGCTCGGTTGAAGATGCTGTTCGGGATGTGTGTAAGGCGATCAAGGCTGGCAAGTTTGAGAACAGCATGGACAACGAAGCCTATGTCAATGTGAAGACCGTCAAGAAGGTTGGTCTGAAATGAGTTCAGAAAAACTCGCTGTTGTAACCGGGGCCGCTGGCTTCATTGGCAGCCACATGGTTGATCTGCTAATAGATCGGGGGTTTCGCGTACACGCGATCGACAGCCTCATCGGGGGTCGTATTCAAAACGTGGAACATCATAAAGACAATCCTCGATTCAAGTTGGAAATTGGGGATTTGCGGGATGTTCAACCCGGACATCCCCTCTTTGAAGGTGCAGATTATGTGTTCCACTTTGCGGGCATTGGGGACATTGTGCCTTCTATTGAGAAGCCGATCGATTACATGTCAGGAAATGTAATGGGCACAGTTCATGCCCTGGAAGCAGCGAGGCGGGCAGGAGTGAAGAAGTTTGTCTATGCAGCTTCTTCCTCCTGCTATGGCTTGGCGAAAGTTCCCACCCCAGAGCAAGCGCCTATCAACCCTGAGTATCCCTATGCCCTGAGCAAGTATCAGGGGGAACAGGCTGTTCTCCATTGGGGCAAGGTTTACCATCTGCCCGTTGTCTCCATTCGAATTTTTAACGCCTACGGTCCCCGGTCCCGTACTACGGGTGCTTACGGGGCCGTGTTTGGGGTGTTTCTGGCGCAAAAGCTGGCAAACAAACCCTTTACGGTGGTGGGGGATGGCACTCAAACGCGAGACTTCGTGTTTGTGACGGATCTGGCACGGGCATTTTTGGCGGCAGCGGAGTCCGATCGCGTCAACGAAATCTACAACGTGGGAGCCGGAAATCCACAGTCTGTCAATCGCCTGGTTGAGTTGCTGGGGAGTGGCGAAGTGATTTACTTGCCGAAGCGTCCTGGTGAACCGGACTGTACCTGGGCCGATATTACAAAGATTTGCACCGAACTGGGATGGGAACCTCAGGTTTCCTTCGAAGAGGGGGTCGCGGTCATGCTACAAAATATTGACTACTGGCGCGAAGCCCCTCTGTGGGACCCAGAATCGATCGAAAAAGCAACCAAAACCTGGTTTGCCATGTTGTCGGGAGCGAAAGGATAGACAAAGATGACTGCAACGATTCCCCAGAGCTACAGCCGCAAGATTAAAACTCGTGATGAGTTGATTGAAATTCTTGGCCCCCGGCCCCGTCAAAAATCCGTGATCATGTGTCACGGTACCTTTGATTTGGTTCACCCCGGTCATGTGCGCCACCTGATGTACGCCAAGGAAAAAGCAGATATTCTGGTTGCCAGCCTAACCTCAGATGCCCACATTAGCAAAGCGAATTTTCGTCCATTTGTGCCGCATCAATTGCGGGCCATGAACCTGGCGGCTCTGGAGATGGTTGACTATGTGCTCGTGGATGAGAACCCGACCCCCATTGAGAACCTGAAAGTTATTCAGCCCGATTATTTCGCAAAAGGCTACGAATATTTCAATGGGGGACTGCATCCTAAGACTCAGGAAGAAGTGGATGCCCTCAATACTTACGGTGGGGAAGTCCTCTTTACGCCTGGGGATGTGGTGTATTCTTCTTCTGCGTTTATTGAGCAAGCCCCTCCCAACATTTCGACAGATAAGCTGGCGATTTTAATGGAATCGGAAGGAGTGACGTTCGACGACCTGCGATCGGCCCTTACAAAATTCAGCAACGTTCGGGTGCATGTGGTGGGAGATACGATCGTAGACTCCTATGTGTACTGCACTCCCATTAGCTCCGGAATGGCAAAAACTCCGACTCTGAGCGTGAAGTACGAACGCCAGGTAGATTATGCAGGGGGAGCCGCTGTTGTATCCCGCCACATGCGTCAGACAGGGGCGAAGGTTAAATTTACAACGGTTTTAGGAGAGGACTTCTATAAAGATTTTGTGCTGCACGAGATGGAGGCCCATGATATTGATTGTGAGCCAATCATTGACAGTACGCGAGTCACCACCCAAAAAACCGTTTTTACCGCCAATGGCTATCGGCTGCTGAAGTTTGACAAGGTAGATAATCGTCCCGTTTCTGGACGAGTGCTGGAAAAGCTGATCAAATCCATCTCCTCCAGTGAGGTGGATGTGGTGGTCTTCAGCGACTTCCGACATGGCATTTTCAGCAAGAGCACCATTCCCCAACTCATTGAGAGCATCCCTCAAGGGTTGCTGCGAGTCGCGGATAGTCAAGTGGCCAGCCGTTGGGGAAATATCCTCGAATTCCAGGACTTTGATCTAATTACCCCAAATGAACGGGAAGCCCGATTTGCTCTGGGAGATCAGGATTCTGTGATTCGTCCCCTGGCTCTGGAACTGTACAAAAGGGCACAGTGCAAACTGCTAATGCTGAAACTGGGGGATAAGGGTATCATCACCTACCGTGCCCCCAGCCCTGATGTGCGATCCTTCTTCACCGTGGATAGCTTTACCGAGAAATTGGTGGATGCGGTTGGGGCGGGAGATGCTTTGTTGTCCTATGCAACCCTCTCCCTGGTTGCCACAGGTTCCCCGGTGATTGCCTCGATTCTGGGTTCCATCGGGGCGGCCCTCGCCTGTGAGCATGAAGGCAACAACCCCGTGTTACCTGAAGATGTGCTGAAGAAACTAGACATTCTGGAAAGGCGGGCACATTACGCATGAGAGTTGCGATCGTCGGCCTGGGTATCCAGGGAAAAAAACGGAAGGCGATCGCAGGCTCGGATGTGACTGCGACGGTCGATCCATTTTCGGAGGCGGCTCAGTACAAAACAATCGATCAGGTGCCGCTGGCAGACTATGATGCTGCCCTGGTCTGTACTCCCGATCAGGTGAAGCCGGAAATTCTCACTTACTTGCTCTCGAATGGGAAGCACGTGCTGGTAGAGAAGCCTTTGCTAGCGGCTGATACGGAGGAGATCTGGAAGCTGGAACGTCTGGCACGGGCCAATCAGGTCACTTGCTACACTGCCTACAACCACCGCTTTGAACCCCACATTGCCCGTTTGAAGGAACTGATTGATTCCCAAATGTTGGGTTCTATTTATATGGCGCGGCTGTTCTATGGGAATGGAACGGCACGGGATGTGCGGAATTCCCCCTGGCGGGACAAGGGGTTGGGGGTGTTACCCGATCTAGGGTCTCACTTGCTGGATATGTGCCTGTTTCTGTTCGGCAAGCCGGAGGGACAATTCCAACCCTGGAGCTACAATCGTTTCGAAAACCAAGCCTTTGATCACTTTTTCTTCGGGTGTGCTGGAAAACCTTTGCTGGAACTGGAGATGACCCTGCTTTCCTGGCGCAACAGTTTTTCCCTGGATGTGTACGGAGAAGCGGGAAGTGCCCACATCAACTGTCTCTGCAAGTGGGGACCGAGTACCCTGACAGTGCGTAAGCGAGTGTTGCCGAGTGGTCGTCCGGACGAAGAATCGCAGACGCTCGTTTGTGCCGACCCGACCTGGGCGCGGGAGTACCAGTATTTTCAAGATTTGTGCCGCACGGGGGCCACAAACCTGGAGAATGATATCTGGATTAGTTCGGTCTTGTCCGAACTGGGTCAAGTTGTAGGTGAGCCATTAATCGCATGATTGGTTTTGTAGGACTGTCCCATCTCGGCATTATTTCCAGCATCGCTGCCGCCTCCAAAGGCTTTCAGGTGATCGCGTATGATGCCAACGCTGCCCTCTGTGAGCAATTAAGTCGTCGTGAACTCCCGGTTCTAGAACCCGATCTGCCAGAATTGCTCGAAAAGAGTCAGGCACAAATCGTCTTTACCTCGGATGTCACCAAATTGGGCCAATGTAATTTGGTTTACATTTCAGTCGATGTGCCCACCGATGCCAATAACCAAAGTAATCTGACAGTTCTGCATCAATTAGTAGCGGCGATCGCCCCCCATCTCGCCCCTGAAACCGTGTTGGTGATTCTGAGCCAGGTTCCGCCTGGGTTCACCCGCACATTAGCGGCTCAGTTGCAGGAAACTCAGGGCGATCGTCGCCTCCAGATCTACTATCAAGTCGAAACCCTGATCTTTGGAAGAGCAGTGGAGCGTGCCCTGTATCCAGAACGGTATATTGTGGGATGTCCCAATCCTGCCCAACCACTTCCTCAACCCTTGCATGAGTTACTGAGTACGTTTGGATGCCCCCTTCTGCCCATGCGCTACGAAAGTGCAGAACTGGCGAAGATTTCCATCAACATGTGCCTCGTCGCCTCGGTATCCGTTGCGAATACATTAGCGGAAATTTGTGAATCGATCGGGGCTGAGTGGTCTGAAATTGTTCCCGCACTCAAACTGGATAAACGCATCGGAGCTTATTCCTACCTGAGTCCCGGTTTGGGAATTTCCGGTGGGAATTTAGAACGGGATTTAATCACCGTCAAGAATCTGGCTCATGAATGGGGCACGGATGCAAGGGTGGTCGATGCCTGGATTGCGAATAGCCGCTACCGCCGGGATTGGGTGCTACGCACCTTGCATTCAGAGGTGATGAGCCAGGTCCAAAACCCGAGGATCGCCGTCTGGGGGCTGGCCTATAAACCGAACACCCACTCCACTAAGAATTCTCCATCTCTTGCTCTGCTGGAAGCCTTGACTGCGTTTTCCGTGCAAGCTTATGATCCCCAAGTGGTTCTCAACGATCGCCCCGCCCGCCTGACCCAATCGGAAACGGCCCTAGCAGCCTGTCAGGGATCTGATGTACTGGTGGTGATGACTCCCTGGGCCGAGTTTTCAGCGATCGACCTCAGCCAGGTGAAAGCAACCCTCAAAGGGGCGACGATTATTGACCCATTTGCAGCGTTGGACGCTCAGAAGTGCCGAGAGGCTGGATTTTCGTACTTTAGATTGGGTTCTACCCCGGAGCGATAGGAGACACTATGATCCACCATCATCATCCCAGCCCTGTGAACCCCGATCGCGTGGTGGTTCTGGGCGGTTCCGGTTTCGTGGGACGCTATTTGCTGTCTCACTTAAAGACGCTAGAGATTCCCGTCGTCTCCTTTACATCCGGAGAATTGGATCTGTGCCAACCGGAATCCGTTGAGAACCTGAAGCAAACACTCCAACCCACGGATAGCCTGGTGGTTATCTCGGCTCTGACCCCCGATCGTGGGCGAGACATCCGCACCCTGATGCGAAATCTGTCCATGATCGAGCATACCTGTGCGGCTTTGACGGAGGGAGCCTGTGCCCAGGTGGTTTACATCAGTTCGGATGCGGTCTACGCCGATGAAGCCAATCCCGTGAAGGAAACCTCCTGTTGCGATCCTTCCGGTTTTCATGGAGTCATGCACCTGGCACGGGAACGGATGCTGCTCCAGACAACGAAAGCAGCCAAAATTCCCCTGCTGATTCTTCGGCCCTCCCTCCTCTACGGCCCCGGAGATACCCATAACGGGTATGGCCCAAATCGCTTCCTGCGAACTGCCGAGAAGGACCGCAAGATTACCCTGTTTGGCAATGGGGAAGAAAAGCGCGACCACATTTATATCGAGGATGTGGCTCAAATCATTGGCCTGGGACTGTTACATGGAAGTGAAGGGGTCTTGAACGTGGCGACGGGCACGGCTGTTTCCTTCTTCGAAGCTGCCCAAACGATTGTTGATTTGTGGAAAGGACAGGCGGAGGTCCAAATTGAGTGCTTGCCGCGTAGCAACCCCATTACCCATCGTCACTTTGACATTACGGAAACCTACAAAGCGTTCCCCACGTTCCAATATCAGTCAATCGCCTCAGGATTGCAGAAAACTTTTGCATTGATAGAGAAGGGCAATGGCTGAGATCACTCCTTCGTCTCAACCGATCTCTACCCGTCGCATTGCCGCAGTTGTCCTGCTTCGAGAAGATGGTGCAGCGCTGCTCCAGCATCGAGATAATAAACCAGGATTACCATCGGCGGGGCTATGGGTGATGCCGGGAGGACACTGTGAAACGGATGAATCTCTGGAAGCCTGTGCCTGTCGTGAATTTCTTGAAGAAACTGCCTACACTTGTCAGGGTTTACACTGGCTACTGACGATTGAAGGCCATCAAGATCAGGGCCGTCCTCCCAGTGATTTGACGTTTTTCTGGGCGCGGTACGACGGGGTTCAACCTGTCACCTGTTTAGAGGGACAGGCTCTTGAATTTATCGAGCGGGAGCAGGCTCCCAACTATCCCATCGAAGCCTATCAGGTTGAAATCTGGGATCGAGCGATCGCCGCTGCCAACCTAATACCGTTATCCACTCAAAAAACAACATCCGACCTATGACTCAGACTGCCTACTCTGTGCCCTATGTGTCCTTCGCGCAACAAAATGCTCAAATTAAGCAGGAGTTGATGGAGGCATTCTCTACCGTCCTTGACAGTGGGCAGTACATTATGGGGCCTGAGTTGACGGCCTTTGAGCGAGAATTCGCTGCCTATTGTCAAGCTGAGTTTGCGTCAGGAATTGCGTCGGGAACCTGTGCCCTGCATCTCGTCATGCGAAGCCTGGGCTTGAAGGAAGGGGATGAAATTATTACGGCCCCCAACTCATTTCTAGCCTCTGCCTCCACGATCGCCCTGGCAGGAGCCAAACCTGTGTTTGTGGATGTGCGGGAAGACATGAACATGGACCCGGACAAACTAGAGGTGGCGATTACACCTCGGACCCGGGCGATCGTCCCTGTCCACCTCACAGGTCGTCCGGCCCGCATGGTGGAAATTCTGGAAATTGCCCGTGCCCATAATCTCTTTGTGTTAGAGGATTCCGCACAGGCCGTCGGCGCGAAACTGAAAGGGAAGCGTGTGGGCAGTTGGGGCGATGCGGGTTGCTTCAGTCTCCATCCGTTGAAGAACCTGCGGGCAATCGGCGATGGGGGGATGATGACCACCAACAATCCTGAATTACGTGATCAGATCATCAAAGCCCGGAATCACGGGTTGATTAACCGGGATACCTGCGAATTCTGGAGCTTTAACTGCCGTCTGGACGAGGTACAAGCTGCGATCCTGCGGGTGCAGTTACGGTATCTGGACGAATGGACGGAAGAACGACGACGGCTGGCATTCCGCTATAACGACCTGCTGCGTCCCTACGTTAACGTTCCCGATGAAGGTCCGGAAGAGTATCTGGTGTATCAGACCTACATGATCCAGGCCGATCGCCGGGATGAGTTACGCCAGTTTTTGAATGACAACGGGGTTCAGTGCTTAGTTCACTATGCCAAGCCGATCCATCTCCAACCCGCTGCGGAAGGGTTGGGCTATACGGCGGACGATTTCCCTGTCACCATGAAGGTTGTGTCCCGGATTCTCAGTCTGCCGTTGTTCCCTGGAATGACTCAAGAGCAGCAAGATCGGGTTGTGGAATTGATTGCCAAGTTTTATCAGACGCACTGATTGTTGGGAGGAGTCAAACCATGCGAGTGAAATACGTTTACCTGGATGAGCAATTCGCCCAATTGGACGAATACTTTGAAGATTTGCGGGAATGGGCGAAGACGGGCGAATTTACAATCGGTCCTTTCGTCGAAAAGTTTGAGCGGAAGTTCGCAGACTACATTGGCGTGAAGCACGCGATCGGCACCAATACGGGAACGGGTGCCCTGATCCTGGCGCTAAAGGCCGCAGGGGTTCGTCCGGGAGATGAGGTGATTACGGTTCCCAATACCTTCATTGCGACCGTAGGAGCGATCGTGGCGGCGGGTGCCCGTCCGGTGTTCGTAGACTGCGATGAGCGCTACAACATTGATGCCAGCAAGATCGAGGAAGCCATTACACCCCTGACCAAGGCGATTCTGCCCGTTCACTGGGCGGGATGTCCGGCGGATATTGAAGAGATTGTGGCGATCGGGGACAAGCACGGTATTCCCATCGTGGAAGATGCCTGCCCTGCGGTGGGTGCGTCCGTAAATGGCAAGCGCTGCGGAAGTTTTGGGAAAGCCAGTGGCTTTAGCATGCACCCCCTCAAACCCCTGAATGTGATGGGAGATGGGGGAATTGTGGTCACCAATGATGATGAAGCAGCCGATTTTCTGCGGTTGTATCGGAATCATGGCTTGCGCGATCGGGACCATGTGGAAATCTGGGGGGTGAACGAGCGGCTGCAACCCTTCCAGGCCGTGATTGCAACCCGTCTGCTGGATACGGTAGATCACAGTAATGCCCTGCGAAATCGGAATGCCCGCCTACTGGATGAAGGGTTGAAGGGGCTGGAAGAGTTTATTCGTCCTCCCGCGCGTCCTGAAGGGTATTACGAGGTTTATCAGCTTTATATTGCGAGCGCAACCCGTCGGGATGAATTGCTGAAGTATCTGGTTGCCCAGGAAATTGAATGTAAGATTCACTACCCGATTCCTTTGCACTTACAGCAATCGGCACAAGGATTGGGCTACAAGGAAGGGGATTTCCCGGTGGCAGAACGGCAAGCGCAGGAAATTATTACCATTCCGGCTCACCAGCATGTGACTCCAGAGCAAATTGAATTTGTCGTGGATTGTATTCGCAAGTTCTACAAGGGTTAATTTCTGAAATTAGAAGGAATGAAGAAAAAGGGATGTATTTTTACATCCCTTTTTTGTGGGAACATCTGCTGTCTACTCCATCGAAACTGACGTTAAGAGCGTCTTCGGTGGAGGTCATAAACCTGGATTAACTTATTCTCAAAGATGCGAGTGAAGTTCTTGGTCAGCCGATCCTGCATTGCTGCAATGCACTCATTGCCACCCCGTACCTGACCAACCAATGCCCCTGGTGGTAGACAGTCTGCGAAGCCCGGATAAAAACCGTTTACAAAAAAGAAATATCGGGGAAGTATCTGATTATATTTCCGATATTGCCGCATAAAGGCAACCTGGCATTCACTCTGATTGACATTCCCTTGCTCGGAGATCGTTTCCAATCCACAGACCCCATACCCCGGTGCTTTCGTAAAAAAGCCCACCGTTGGCGTGTTAATGTTCGTCATGTACAGTTCGGTGGGAAATTGCTTCAAATCGGCTAAGTGAACGTAATCAGGACCATGCCGAATTTGATTGGCGAGTTGTCGAAAATCTCCCACGTTAGCCCCTGCAATTCCACTAAAACTGAGCAGAATACTGGCTCCCAATACCGTAGCAAGAGCACCCGAAATCCATTCCCGTAAAGGAACCCTTTCTGTCACAGGCATGGGTGCTGAAATTGGAGAACTTTGCCCAACGATCGCCTGCCAACGCTGCCACACCAGCCCTGATTTGAGCAAGCCCACTAACGCACACCCAATCAACGCAACGAGATAAATCATTAAATAAGCGCCCCGGGGTCTCCCCAGGGTTGCCATCAGGCGATCGTGAGAAAAAATCACGAACCCAAAAGCCACCAGAAAGACGATCGCGGTTCCAGAGACAATCCGAATGGCCTGTCGAGGAGACTGAAAATAACGGAAGAACTGGGTCACGATCCTGGGTTGCAAGGCGCACAGTATGCTGATGGCACAGAGAACTGTGTAAGCAGCGAGAAATAACAAATAGGACTGTGAATAAATTAGAAAGACTGGAGTGTCCGATCGGTGCAAAAACACGACGGGAGCAGCTAATACCAACGGCCCTGAAATCAGGAGACTGCTAATATGAACCAGGTGAATCGGGTGTTGGATAGCAATCCGGATGAGGGTTGGTCTGAGCAGTGCCGTCAACC
>JANRKG010000388.1:0-17231 GCA_033763635.1 Leptolyngbyaceae cyanobacterium bins.59 | reverse complement strand
AATATCTACCGTCCCAATAACCCATTTATTGGTCGGGTTATCTCGAATGATGAATTAGTGAAAGAGGGCGGTATTGGCACCTGCCACCACGTTATGTTTGACATCTCTGGCGGTGATCTGCGATATCTGGAAGGCCAAAGTATTGGCATTATCCCCCCCGGCATCGATAAGAATGGAAAGCCAGAGAAGCTACGGTTGTACTCGATCGCATCCACCCGGCATGGCGACAAGGTAGACGACAAAACCGTTTCCCTGTGTGTCCGCCAGTTGGAGTACAAGCATCCTGAAACCGGGGAAACCGTGTTCGGGGTTTGCTCGACGCATATCTGCAACCTGAAGCCTGGGGATGAAGTGAAGATCACAGGCCCAACAGGTAAGGAAATGCTCCTGCCTGAAGATCCAGAGGTCAAGGTCATCATGCTGGCAACCGGAACGGGGATTGCTCCTTTCCGAGCTTTTCTGTGGCGGATGTTCAAAGATAACGAGCGAGCTGTTAACACAGACTACGAGTTCAAAGGATTGGCCTGGTTGATCTTTGGTGTCACCACAACTCCTAACATCCTTTATAAGGAAGAACTGGAAGAAATCCAGCAAAAGTATCCGGATAACTTCCGACTAACCTATGCCATTAGCCGGGAACAAAAGAACGTAGAAGGGGGCCGGATGTATATCCAGCACCGAGTTGCAGAACATGCTGAGGAACTCTGGAAACTGATCCAGGAAGAAAAGACCCACACCTATATCTGTGGTCTGAAGGGCATGGAAGACGGTATCGACGAAGCCTTGTCAGCAGCAGCGGCAAAGCAAGGGGTCACATGGAAGGAATACCAGCGCGAACTGAAGAAAGCAGGTCGCTGGCACGTAGAAACCTACTAAGGCGATTTCTGGAAAACTCTTTTCCAGTTGGTTGCCCTTCGGCTGCACTCAGGGCGCAGAAGCTGGTTGAGCGAAGCCGAAACCAGCAGGGAAATTGTTTTCCAGAAATCCCCTAAGGTTTCAGTTGATTCAGTTTATTTTTAGAGGTGAAGTCACTGAGAAGATTGGTCAAGGCCAAAACTCATCCAGGGGCTTCGCCTCTTGACAGGACAGCTAGCCCCTACAATGGATTGGAGAGAGTTGTATTGGTGGGGCAGATCTGTGGGCTTTAAAGTAGGTTTATTAGGATTAGGAACCGTTGGTACTGGTACAGCCAAGATGTTGCTCGACCGAACGCAACGGCACCCTCTTCTGCAAGAAGTTGAACTGTACCGAGTTGGAGTGCGCTCGCTCGATAAACCCCGCGCCCTCTCCCTTCCAGCGGCGCTCCTGACCACCCACCTCGAAGAAATTGTCACCGATACCGAGGTTGATATTGTGGTTGAGTTGATCGGGGGGTTAGAACCTGCGCTCTCTTTAATTTTAAAAGCGATTGCCCACGGTAAGCATGTGGTAACGGCGAATAAAGCAGTCATCGCCCGTTATGGGAGTGAGATTTTTACTGCGGCGAACGAAGCAGGGGTATATGTGCTGCTTGAGGCGGCTGTTGGTGGGGGAATTCCTGTCATTCAACCCCTCAAGCAATCCCTGGGGGTGAATCGAATTCATCGAGTGATCGGGATTGTAAATGGCACCACCAATTACATCCTGACCCGAATGCAGCAAGAAGGGGCCGATTTTGAAGCTGTTCTCGGAGATGCTCAGCGGCTAGGATACGCCGAGGCTGACCCTTCCGCCGATGTAGACGGCCTGGATGCAGCGGATAAGATTGCAATTCTGGCTTCCCTGGCCTTTGGGGGACGTATCAAACGGGAAGACGTTTACCACGAAGGCATCCGCCATGTTTCAGCAGCGGATATTGCCTACGCGAATAAGCTAGGGTTTGTGATTAAACTCCTGGCGATCGCCCAGCGAGATATTCCCGAAACAGATGACCCTGAAGTGAACGATCTCCTGGAACTGCGGGTTCACCCAACCCTCGTGCCGAAGGGCCATCCCCTGAGTACCGTCAACGATGTTTACAACGCTATTCTCGTCGAAGGCGACCCGATCGGGCAGGTGATGTTCTTCGGACGGGGTGCCGGAGAAGGCCCAACTGCCAGCGCTGTCGTCTCCGATATTTTAAATATTGCTGGGGTGATGAAGGCGAATTTAGTGGGCGATCGAAGTACCGCATCTCACCCGCTCCTAGCCTGCTGTCACCAGCATTATTGTGCCGTTGCCCCCCTGGAAGACCTGGTGACGCGCTTTTATGCCCGTTTCCTCACCCACGACTATCCAGGGGTGATCGGCAAGTTGGGGACTTGCTTTGGCAATCGCAATGTCAGCCTGGAATCGATCGTCCAGACGGGCATTCAGGACAACTTAGCGGAGATTGTTGTCGTTACCCATGATGTACGAGAGGGAGATTTCCGGCAAGCGTTAGCAGAAATTGCAACACTTGAATCGGTCAATCGCATTCCCAGTGTGCTACGGGTTTTATAGAACGGCTTTCCCGGAATTGGAGGAGCGCTCGAATCACTATAACCCAAGGGATGAATTGAGCTATAATCTAGCCCAGTATGTAGAAGTATTGCAGCCTGGGCAGTTGTTTGATGCAATTGTTTGATGCAATTCTGATCTAGAATTTTTCAGACCTGAGTGGTGTAGGGTTAGTTGGTAAGAGAGTGAGGAGTGAATTCATCCATGACCATTGCAAGCAATTTTAGAAAAGGCTCTTTCAGAAGAGAGATAAGCAATCGCGCCGTACTGGTTTCAGCAAAGAGAATAAGCCCCCAGCAAGACCCTTTAGCATTGAAAGATCTCAATTAAGGTCTGCAACCTGGCTATTTAGTCTTGCACTCTATTGCATTCAATTGTTAACAAGATTCAATTTTATTTAGACGTTAACTTCAATTGTTAACATCTTTGTTAAAGCAGGTAGCTAGCCAGGGCCACTTTAAGAGCAAAATTTTTTGGGGAGTTTTCTGGAAAAATTTTCTAGGGAAAGGCAGTTTCAGAACTGACGTTGCGAAGAAAATTATGACCAGATAGCCATTTACAGAGATTACTCGTAAATTGATCTCTGTCGCGCTGAGTAGGCGGCCCCTATTTGTAAACAAATATGTCGTTTCCTGGATGCAAGTCAGAAACACCCGTGTCATTTTTTTGACAGTAACTTAATAATTGGGTCATGGAGACAACCTGCAACTGGAAGCAGCAGACAAGGTTGGGGAAGTCTCTGGTTTCTTTTTGGGATCGATTTCCGGACCCAGAAGTCCCCCTCTGTAGCATCCGGAGAGACAACTAAAAAACTGGAGAAGACTCAAGTGAAGAAATGGTCGGCCGATCGCGACAAACTTATCTATACTCACATCGTCCTCATCGGAATTCCCACAATTTTTTGCTATTGTCTGCGGTTGACCGGATCAAATCTGCTTGAATGGCATATCGCGATCGCCACAGTTTTTCTCCTCAGTTCCCTCATTATTGTGGTAGAGAGTACGAACGCTTTGTTTCTACGGTTTGCCATCCGTGATAAGCAGATGATCCAGGGCCGAGCAGACCGCTATCTACAATCCTTCAAATCCGCCTTAGGGGTGAGCGGGGCCAAGCGGCCTACCCCCAAGTGTCCTTTACCCAAATGCTCGTTCATTGTGGTGGCCTATCTGCCCAATGAACAGGAAATTATTTTAGATACCTTGTTGCACATTCTGACCAAGGTGCAACAACCGCCTCAGGGTTTAGAACTGATTCTGGCCTATAACACACCGATCGAGCTTCCCATTGAAGATGAACTGCGCCGACTAGCCGAGTTTTACCCCGCCCTCAGACTTTTGCGGGTTGAAAACAGCCGTTCTAAAGCAGAAAATTTAAACGCAGCGATCGAAGTCGTCACAGGGGACATCACTTGCATTTTAGATGCAGACCACCAACCTTGCCCCGATTGTTTTGTCCGGGCCTGGAGATGGTTGGAGAAAGACTACGATGTTGTGCAGGGACGCAACACGATTCGGAATCATAGCCAGAACATGCTCACGGAAATGATTGCGATCGAGTTTGAGTCTCTTTATGGTGTGAGCCACGCAGCGAAGTCTTTTCTCTCAGACACCTCCATTTTTGGCGGGTCGAATGGTTATTGGCGCACCTCGGTCCTGAAACAAATTCGCTTTAACCCCCGGATGCTAACGGAGGATATTGATGCATCCATGCGAACGCTCCTGAGTGGCTATCGCATTCTGCACGATCGCAGCATCATCGCCACTGAACTGGCTCCGACAGATCTACGGGCCTTCTGGTATCAGCGCAAACGGTGGGCACAGGGATGGTTAGAGGTCAGCTTGCGGTATCAACTGCGAGTTTTAGGGTCCAATAAGCTGAACCTCTGGCAAAAAGCTTATTGGACTTATATTTTATTGACCACCGCCAGTTTTACCATTATCTCCCTACAAATCTTCCCCATCGGTCTGAGTTCCTTCCTCTACCAGGGATGGGTGCCTGCCTACACGAATGAGTATCTCCTCTTCGGAACTGCCGTCACCCTGGTGAGCGGAGTCTATCAAACCCTGGTGACAATGAAAATCGCCTTTCTCCGATATCCAATCCATTATTTTATTCAGTATGGATTACTCGTCTTCTTCTACACTTTATTGAAAAATATTATTTCCGTTGTTGCCCTGTATGACTATCTACATGGGAATAACGAGTGGGTTGTAACCCCCAGACAAGGACGACGAACCTTGTTTTTCCCTCAGCGCTCTGCCGCCCTGACTTCTGGTTCTTCCCCTCTAAGCTCAACGAAGCCGTGATTCCAGGTGATGCTTTCTACTGATCTCGAACAGGGACAAAAAAAACTTCTACCGTAAACGGCAAACGAACCTTGCCACTATCAATGGCTGGGAAGTCAAGGTTCTTCGTGATTCCAGCAGGAGAAGAAGGGGTCAGTCGATAGAGAACACTGTACCCAGGTTGCGCCTGGGAAACATAGGTTTTACGGTACGTGCTAATGGCACCACAAAAACCAGGCCGGGTCGTCAGGGGAACCAGACTCACGGGAGCCGCAGGAACTTCGTAAGTTCTGTTATCAACGGTAATACTACTGGGCACCTGAAGACTAACCAAGGCACACCGATCGGCAGGAAGAGAGGCAGAATTTACCTGCAAGTTCAATCCCTCCGGCACCCGAACCAGACTTAGGGTAACTGTGGCAGGACTGTTGGCATCTGGAATGGTCAGAGAGGAACTGGCACTGGGGTAAAAGATGACTTCTCGACGGGGCGCGATCGTCCCAAATAGAGGAGGGGCTTCTGTTTGGGACGATGCTGAAGGGGGCAGACTGAACAAAGTCGGGAGGGTCAAAATCAGCCCTCCCAGAGACAGACCTATCATCCTGCTCATTCCGTTTCTCCTGTCGTTACTATGGCTCAATAGAAGCGTTCAACTTCCCATTGATTTTGTCATCACTTTACAGCAAGGGCAGGAATTGCAACACAAAGGGAACGAGAGACTGGAAGAAACCGCCAATTCCTCCCCCATCTCTGCCTTGATTGCGCCGCTCCTTCGCAATTTTCTCTGCTTCAATCACAGCTTTAATAAATTGCTCTGAAGTTTCGTGGCTCTGCATATTTCCCTGTTCTTTAAAGAGTTGGGAAGCAAGTTGAGCATCCGCAATGGCCTCAGCCGATCGGCCTTGCTTGAGGAGCGAGGCGGCCCGTCCGACGTAAGCGGGCGCAAACTTAGGATTGAGGCCCAATGCCTGATTGTAATTCTCGATCGCCCCCGGAACATTGTCGCTCCGGTAATCTTCCATGCCCCAGCGGTAGAAATCCTCATAGCTCCCGACACCCGACTGTAAGCCAACGGTACGCCTTAGATTCGTAGCTTGTAGAGTCGCACCGTCAAACTTAGCTCCCGCCAGATAGGTATCCCGCAGATCAGCCCCCAGCAAATTGGCCCCAGTCAAATTCGCTCCCGTCAGGTTAGCGCCTACGAGACTCGCTCCACTGAGATTGGCTCCACTCAGATCGGCCCCCGTCAGATCAGCGCGGCTGAGATTGGCCCGTACCAGATTGGCCCCTCGCAAATCGGCTCCAATCAATCGTGCGTATACCAATCCCGCATCTACTAAATCGCATTTCGGACATCGCTTCGTCGTTAGCAGGGTACGAATGGTATCCGGGCTAGCAGCGTGGGCCGTGGTAGAGAACCAGAGGGGAACAGTGAGAGCAACCAGCACCAGGGAATTGGGTTTCATAACGACGGAGAATAAAAGTTTTGACTGCATTTAAGCACATAAATTCCAAAATGTGTCAAGCCTGTCACCCTGCTGTCATATTTACACGGCATTATAAAAAGTACGAACACTCCTCACACACCACTAAACCGATTCTCAACGGTGAGAGTCGGTTTTTTCCTAACAGCACTAACAGCAAGATGAGAAGCAAGACGAAAGCCGATCGCTCGTCATTCAGCAAGATTCTCAATCACAACAGGCTCAACAGGCTCGGCTAATTTGAAGCCAAAGACTCGCGAGTAGAAATAAAGTTCCCCTTCTAGCGTGCGCTTAATATTTTCAGCCCGCCGGAAGCCATGCTGTTCCCCCTCATAAGCAACATAGGCGACAGGCAATCCTTTCGCCCGTAACACTTCAACCATCCGTTCTGCCTGGTTAGGAGGCACCACCCGATCCTCCAAACCTTGAAAGAAAATCACCGGACAGGAGAGGCGATCGGCTGCATGAACAGGAGAGCGTTCCTGGTAAAGATCCTGCCGTTCCGGGTAGGGACCAATCAAGCCATCCAGGTAACGGGCTTCAAACTTGTGGGTGTCCTTTGCCAGCGCTTCTAGATCACTGACTCCGTAATAGCTCGCTCCGGCCTTAAACGTATCCCGGAACGTTAAGGCACAGAGGGTCGTATAGCCTCCGGCACTACCTCCATCAATTAAGAGGCGATCGCCATCCACTTGCCCCTGATTGACTAAATCCTTGGCTCCATTCGCACAGTCATCCACATCCACAATACCCCACTGTCCCTGAAGCCGCTGACGGTAGGCACGCCCGTATCCTGTACTTCCTCCATAGTTCACATCTAGCACCGCAATGCCCCGGCTGGTCCAATACTGAATTTTCAGGTTCAAGGCCGTTGAAGTTGCCGCCGTTGGCCCCCCGTGACTTTTCACCAGCAGCGGCGGCAATTCTCCTGAAGGAGCCGTATGGTCCTGATTTTGGGGCGGGTAGTAAAAAGCGTAAGCCGTCAGCCCGTTTTCCGTGGGAAACTCGATCGCTTGAGGAACAGATAGATAGGCCGGGTCTACCGCCAAATCACTGGATTGGCGCAACACCTGGCTTTCCCCGGTTGCCAGGTCTAGCCGCACCACCCTGGCGGCAACTGTAGGAGAAGCCCCAATAAAAACAACCTGATCACTGCCAACCTGCACACCGCCAAGACTCGTGTAGGGGAGATCAAAAGAGTGTAGCTGACAGGTTTGGGTATCGAAACGAGCCAATACCTGGAAACCGTTTTGATAGTAAGTACAAATGATTTCAGTTGCAGATGCAAAACCATAGGTGGACATGCCAAAGATCCAGTGGGGTTCCGAAAACTCGGCTGCCATTGCCAGCAAGACTTCACCGTTCCCCTCAGAAGTAGCCGGATTCCAGTGATATAGATTCCACCAACCCGTCCGATCGGACACGAAATACAATTGCCCATCTGGGGACCATTGAGGTTGAACAATTGATTCGTCCAACCCCCCCGCAATTTTCTGTGCCTGGGAGATCGTCCCCTCCTCCGTCAGACTGGCAACCCAGAGTTCCGTACCATCCCAGGGCATGTTGGGATGGTTCCAGGTAATCCAGGCCAGCCATTGCCCATCGGGACTCAGACGGGGCGACGAATAAAAATCATTCCCTGATACCAGAATATTTTCAGCCTGAGCATCTGGTTGAGTGGGAAGACTGGCGATCGTATTGGTCGGTTCCGGGCGGTTCTGGGTATGGTCCTCTCGCACACAGATGAATCGCTGCCGACGATCATCTACAACGCCATCGGCATAGCGAAAGCCTGGGGCAGTCAGCAGTAAGGGAGCAGTTCCCGGTGATAGCTGATAAACCCCCTGGTCAGAAAAGTTTGAGAAGTACACTACCCCGTTGTGTACTTGATAAGCGCCCCCGCCATACTCATGCACCCGCGTTCGAACATTAAACGGTAGCGGAGTCCCATCTTGAGTTTCCCCATTACTGGAGCGACGCACCAACACATTGCGCCCCCCTTCCGTCGGGCGGGACTCCAACCAATAAATCTCTGCTCCATCCAGGGCAATCTGCCCCAGGCCGATCGTCCCCGCAACAATCAAATCAGCAGTGATAGGGCTTTTCCAGGAGCCGTAGGGGGCGATGGATGGTTTACTCATGGCACAGGATTAATAACACCTCAAACAGGATAACGCTTTCAATCTATTTTGTTATACTATATAGTACAAAAATACCTAATCGTTTATTAGAATCTAAGGATGAGAGCGAGTATTCAGGATGAGGTGGTATTCCTCAATCGAGAGGATGTCCCAGTTTATAAAAAGAACGGTTCAATGGTTCGCAATAGTTACTTCTGGGCATTGAAGTCGATCGCCGTTCGTGCCCAACGCGATCGGGATTGGGAATTTGATGCAGAAGTATGGCCCGCGCTTCAACGGATGCTGCTCTCTTTTAGTGAGTCAGGTTATTTGGGGTTGCAAGAAACGATTCTAGAGTTTCCGTTTGAGCAGGGAGAGATTCCAGCAGTGCTGCGGGTCATTGCGACTTATCAGTAGCTATTCCGGAAGGCCGTAGAGCGGTATCATAATTTGTGAAGGCAACGATACACACGGATTCTTTGACAGACAGTTATGGATATTTTGACTTTAGGCTGGGCTTCTTTGCTGGTAGTATTTACTTTCTCTATCTCGCTGGTTATTTGGGGCCGCAACGGGTTCTAAACAGGACCAACAAAAGCATGAGACCTCCAAAGATTTTTCAAGAATCCCTGGAGGTCTAGCATTTTCAGAAACAGGTTAATTTGTGTTTCTTTGATTTGTGTTTCTGTTAATCTGCTTTTCTACTAATCTGCTTTTCTACGGAAAAGTTTTTTCTGATATTCCTTAAGATTCACTTGAAATTTAGAGACTAGATTTAGCCAGGGAAGCCGTGGAGACTGCACCGTTTGAGATTTCTCTTCTGAATATTCTTGTTCTCTCTGCCTTTGTTCTGCTGATCGTCGTAACGGGGGGGGTTTCTTACCTGACGATCGCAGAATGGCGTGATCGACGGCGACGGGAGCGAGAAAGCCGGGGGCGTTAACTCCCTCCCATGATTTGGCGATTCAGCGATCAGGATTTAGCCATCACTGAGTTGCCACCATCCCAATGCCGGACCAATAAAGCGAATGGCAATCCAGGCGACAACCAGGGCACCAATTCCAATCCAGGCCCCGCGAGTGCTCCAGCTTACGAATTGCTGGGCCTGGGTTTTTGTGACTGGAATCCAGGGGGCAATTTTTTCTTCTTTTCCGTATTGATCGCCCAAAAGCTCTTTTCGACGTTTTGCGTCACCCATAGTATTTCTATTGAATGCTTTAACTTCCCTCGATCATACTAAAAAGCTTTATCAAAAAAGCAGCCAGCGGTATGATCTGACTGCTTTTTTGGTTGTTTCCTAAGTTACGGAGACAAAGGCAGACAGCGGAGGCAGTTAAGCCGCCGCCGCCAAGTTTTCATTCACAAAATCCCAATTGATCAGGTTAGCGATGAAGGCATCGGCAAAGGCAGGTCGCTGGTTTTGGTAGTCTAGATAGTAAGCGTGTTCCCACACATCCATCGTGAGTAGAGGCACCTGGTTGTAGACGAGGGGATTTTCCGCATTCAGGGTTTTGGTGATTTTCAGTTCACCATTTTCCAGCACCAACCATGCCCAACCGCTACCAAACTGGGTGACCCCTGCGCTCTTAAAGGCTTCCTTGAATTTATCGTAGCCGCCAAAAGCCGCATTAATTTTTTCAGCGATCGCTCCGGTTGGCTCACCCCCTCCACTGGGTTTCATGCTGTTCCAGTAGAAGTTGTGGTTCCAGATCTGAGCGGCATTGTTAAAAATGCCTACCTTACCGGAATCTTTGAAGGTTGCCACAACAACCTCTTCCAGAGTTTTATCTGCCAGTTCCGTATCCTTAACCATGTTGTTCAGGTTATTGACATACCCTGCATGGTGCTTGTCGTGATGAAACTCCAGCGTTTGGGCAGACATGTAAGGCTCCAGCGCCTTATAGTCATAGGGCAAAGGAGGTAGTTCGAAAGCCATGTGTTCTCTCCTGACTGCTGACAGACTAAATTTGGAACAGATTAGATGGACCCAGAGCCATGCCGCTCAAGCTTTCATCCACTACAAACAAGGAATCCAGGGGATTAGACACTCGTTGCAATGAACTCCAACTCAATGGGTAGTAGGCTCAAAAAACAAAAATAAACTGCCATTTCCTGAGAAACGCCAGACATTTAATCAACAGAACTTAACAACTGCATTTTAACGTAAAAGCTCTCTCCCTCTTCATCGCCTTGGCAAACTGCCACGCAAGCGCGAGAATGGAGAAGCTGATCCCGTGATACTTTACCGTGAATAACGTTCGTACCGTCTCCGATACTAAGCGGACTTTCTACAGTCTCCACACTCGCCCCGTTCACTCCATCTACCGACGAGTTGTGGATGAATTGATGGTAGAGATGCACCTACTCTCAGTCAATCTTGATTTTCGCTATGACCCGATCTATGCCCTTGGCATTGTCTCTGCATTCAACCGTTTTATGCAGAGTTACCAACCCGAACCAGACAAAGCCTCTATCTTCAATGCCCTCTGTCGTTCCGTAGAAGCCGATCCAGAGCAATATCAGCGAGATGCCGCTCAAGTAGAAGCCCTAGCACGGGGAGTGTCCGCCAATGAACTGATTGAGATTTTAGGCCATCCCGATCGCATCACCGACTTTGAGCAACTCCGAAATGACCTGCACCGGATGATTGGGAAGGGCGACTTCAAGTACAGCCGTCTCTTTGCGATCGGCCTACTGACCCTCTTAGAACTCTCCGATCCAGAACTGGTGAAGGATGAGAAACAACGCATTGAGGTCTTAAAACAAATCTGCGAAGTGTTGCATTTACCCCAGGATAAGCTCGAAAAAGACCTGGATCTGTATCGCAGCAATCTGGAGAAGATGATTCAGGCCCAGATTGTGATTGAGGATGCTCTGAAGGCTGACCGCAAACAACGTGAGCAACGGGAACAAGCCAAAAACGCAGCCCCTACCTCCGATGATGCCTCAAAAGATGGGGCCGCTTCTGGGTCGTAGGGGATTCCCTCAATAAATTACCGATGAGTGCCCTGAGTGAAGTCAAAGGGCACAGTTGATGGTTGAGCGGAGTCGAAACCAGCGAGGAAATTATTTTCCAGAAATCTCCCTAAAGACGGGTAAAGAGGGCACGGTAGACGGGTTCTCCCCGCTCCAGGGTTGATTGCTCCCGTTCAGTTGCGATCGGCATCGGATTCGCAGTCAACCATTTTCCGGGGGGCTTGGGTTCTAACTCGGGATGGGTTGCGAGGCGATCGTACATTTCCTCGGCCACATCCCGCACATCAGACTGAATAAAGATCAGCCCACCGGGAGCCAAATGGGGCATCATGGCGGCAATCAGTTCCGGTTGAACGACTCGGCGCTTCTGCTGTTTCCGCTTAAACCAGGGGTCCGGAAACTGAATACTGACCCGCTGAAGTACCCCAAACGGTAAAGAGGTCAGAAGGGGAGCCAGGGAAGTATTCGCGTTACAGAACAGGTAATGCAAGTTTCTCAAACTGAGATCCGATCGCCAGGAATTCGCCTGGTCTACCAGGGGTTCCCGAATTTCCAGGCCCAAAAAATTCCAGCGAGGTTCCAGAGGGGCCATCTGTAGCAAAAATCGCCCTCGACCACACCCAATGTCCAGATGCAGGGGTTGGGTTGGGTCAGCATAAATCTGGCTCCAATCCGGTGGAACAGTGGGAGCCTGATAGCGCCGACTCAGGGGGTTAACATGCTCACGAACACGGACGATCGCCAATCAAAGTCTCCAAAAAGTCACTTCAGGGAAGCAGGCGAATTGAGAATCGATCGCACTTCCGCATGAGATCCATCTTAGGACGGTTGGTGGCTAGATCAATCGCTCTGTTCTATGGATGTAAGTTTCTTCATTTGAAGAATTGGGTTTAAGGGCACCCTGAATCCATCACAAGGAAATCCTAATTCGGACTTTCAACTGCCACAATAATGACTGAGATCAATAAATTATTTCTTTAGAAAGGAAACTGAATTGCCCTGGGGGGCATTCTTAAAGCAAGAGGCAGAGGGCAGAAGGAAATCCTCAAGACACGGGCGTTTTAAATTGTCAACTTGTCCGAATGGACATGCAGCCAAATAACACCCCTGTGGATCGGGTTTCGACTTCGTTCAACCCGCGAACGGTCGAGGGCTGAGCGAAGCCGAAGCCCGGTGACTGGTACTTTATATCCACGCTATATGAAACTTACTTTTCGATTTGCGGTAGTCAGTGACCTCCATATTGCCCTTCCCCATACGATTTGGGACCACCCCAGCCGTTTCCATCTCGTTGAACTCAGCATTCCCGCCCTGGAAGCCGTACTAGATCATCTCACCCAACTCGATCTAGATTTTCTACTGTTACCGGGGGATTTGACCCAACATGGAGAGCCGGAAAACCATGCCTGGTTAGCAGAACGGCTTTCCCATCTCCCCTTTCCCGTCTATGTGATTCCCGGCAACCATGATGTGCCACACTTCGTTGCCAATCAACAATCGATCGGTCTCCATGATTTTCCCCGGTATTACGGAAAATTTGGCTACGAAAACCCGGACCAGCTTTACTACACCTGCCCGCTCCTGCCCGGAGTTCGTTTAATTGCGCTTAACTCCAATCAGTTTGACGACGAAGGTAAGCAAGTGGGGCGGATGGACGATTCACAAATAGCGTGGTTAAAGCAAGTTTTGCACCAGTTTCCCCAAGACTTGAAATTGGTGATGATTCACCACAATGTTGTGGAACACCTCCCCGGTCAAGCCCGACATCACCTGGGCCGTCGCTACATGCTCGCCAACGCTTCCGCCCTTTTACGAGTGTTACAGGAAGCGGGGGTGAAATTGGTATTCACAGGGCATCTACATGTGCAGGATATTGCCCAACGCCGAGGGGTTTATGACATTACGACGGGTTCGCTCGTGAGTTACCCCCATCCCTACCGAGTGCTTCGCTTTACGCAGGAGGAAGGAGCGCGGCCCAGACTGGAGGTTGAATCCCATCGAGTTGAGGCGGTTCCCGATTGGCCCCAGTTACAGCATGCTTCACGGGAATGGATGGGCGATCGGAGCTTTGGCTTCATGGTGAAATTGCTTACCCATCCCCCCCTGAATTTGCCGCTGGCAGAAGCAGAGCGCTTAGCTCCAGATCTCCGTTACTTTTGGGCGACGATCGCCAATGGGGACGGCAGTTTCAATTTTCCCCATTTCCCAGAAACCGCCCGCCGTTACTTTGAGGGGTTTGCAACAGTCGATGCAGAAGGGAATCCGCTTGCAATAGACAACCACACAACCCTGGTCTTGTAACCACAAACGCTGGTTTGGACTTTGCTCAACCAGCACCCGCGCCCTGAGCGCAGCCGAAGGGCAACCCACAGGTAAACTCTTTTCTGGAAATCTCCTAAAATTTCATATCTTTACCGTCGGCGCAAGCCTAAATCTACAGCGATGCGGTGGGCACAGGCGAATCCCGAAAAGGCAACGGCATTCAATCCCTGACCAGGGAAGGTGCTATCTCCAACACAGTAGAGACCGGGGACGGAGGTGCGGTTGAAGGGCATTCCCAGCAACCCCAACAACTTACGGGCAGGAATTGGGCCATAAGTGCCGTCCATCCGACCCAAAAAGCGGCGGTGGGTGCGAGGAGTCCCCACTTCTTCGTAGTCGAGCGCAGTCCTTAAGCCAGGGAAAACCTTTTCTAATCGACCCATGAGGCGATCGGCGGCGGCTGCTTTACGAGCCACATAATCGCTGGGGGTGAGACCTTGCCAGTCTTCCATCCAACTGGGGGTAAAGGTGTGGATGATGTGATGTCCGGCAGGGGCAAGGGTTGGATCAAGCAGCGTGGGAATGGAGACAAAAATGGTGCCCTCGGCCTCCTCCATCCGTTGCCAGTCTTCCAACAGAATGTGATGGCATTCCGTCCCCGGTGGCAACACCTCCGCCTTGACCCCCAGGTGCAAACTCAGGAAGCTGGGAGACTTGCGATACCGTTTTTGCCAACGTTTTTCGGCGGGGGGCATCGATTCCGAGGGAAGCAGAGTTTCAAAAGTGTCCCAGCGAGTTGCGTTTGAGACAATGCGAGTGGCCCGATAGGATTCTCCCGAAGCCAGTTCCACCCCAACCGCCCGATCGCCCTCCATCAAGATACGAGTCACTCTCGCCCGATATTGGATCTGGCCCCCCGCCTTTTCCAAGCCTTCGACCAGTTTTTGCGCGATCTGGCCCACTCCGCCGCGTGGGTAGTTGATGCCGCCATAGTGACGATCGCTAAAGACCATCCCGGCATTGATCATGGGAGTCTGATCCGCTGGCACCACCGACCAGCAGTAACACTCCATATCGATAAATTTCAAAAGTACCGGATCGGAGATGTGGCGACGGGCAATATCCCCCGCATTTTGGGGCAGGTACTTGACTAACCCCAGACAGGAAAAAGGCCGCTGGAAGAAAACTCGCGTCAAATAACCCGGTTCTTCCAGGGAGAGTAACTCCATCGAATTCAGACAATTGAAAACCTGCCAGCACTCATCATAGAACTTGCGAATTCCCTCCCGTTCATGGGGAAAGCAACGAATTAATTCCTGTAAAAACTGCTCATAGTCCCGATGCACCTTCAGATCCAGACCGTTAGGGAGGTGGTAGTGAATCTGCACCGGATCGGGAAGGGTTTCTAGACTGACATTCACCGCATCTAAGGCACGGGTCAGCAGATTCGTGGTGCCCTGCTTTCCAAAGCCAAAGATCATGGAAGCCCCAACATCAAAGCGATAGCCCTGGCGTTCGAAGTACCCTGAACTGCCTCCGGGAATCAAATAGCGCTCCAGAACCAACACCTTCGCCCCTTTTGCCGCCAGTTGGGTCGCAGTGACTAACCCACCAATTCCAGAACCCACCACAATGACATCCAGGTTGGAGGCATCGATCGCAGCAGAGTTGGCAGAAATGGACTGAAGGGCAAAAGTGCGATCGGACATGGGACAGGCCAACCCGTATGAAACATCTTTCTTAGTTTACAGCGGCTTCATAGGGAGTTCTGGACTTTACGGAGCAAGAATTTTAAGGAATATTCGCAAGAAAAAAAGGGCCAGATCAGGGTATAACGCTTACCCACTGGCCCCACCTGCCGATCCTCAGAGAGGAGAACACTAAAAAGTAGTGTAGCCTTATTGAGAAATACTTGCAATAGGAAAAAGAAATTTTTCTCAAAAAGAGTTCGAGGATCTATCCTTCGGTAGAACAGGGTATCATTGTTAACGCTCAACCCTGCCAGGTCCGGTTTTCCATGCCTCCCCAACTTCGAGTCAATGTACCCGCCCATCCTCTGATTCGTCACTGGTTAGGGGTCGTCCGTGATGCGGCAACCCCGTCTACCCTGTTTCGCAGTGCCATGACCGAACTGGGGCGCTGGCTGACCTATGAAGCCATTCGCGATGAAGCAGTGAGCAAGTGGCTCCCGACGATCGAAACCTCGGTCGATACGCCCCTGGCTCCCTGTTCTGCCAGTTTTATTAACCCTGAAGTCCCGATCGCGGTCGTGCCTATTCTGCGGGCCGGATTAGCGTTACTGGACGGTGCCCATCCCCTGTTGCCCCTGGCATCCATCTACCATCTTGGGTTTGTGCGGAACGAGGAGACCCTGGAAGCCAGTTGTTACTTGAACCGCTTGCCAGAGCAGTTTCTTCCCGAAACACGGGTCTTGATTAGCGAACCCATGCTGGCAACTGGAGGAACTATTCTTTCTACAATGGCGGAACTCACCCAACGGGGGATTGATCCGGCTCTGACTCGGATTATTTCTGTGGTAACGGCTCCCACTGCTTTACAAAAACTGGGAATGGCTTACCCGGCTTTAAATATCTATGCTGCGGCAATCGATGAGGGACTGAATGAGCGCGGGTTCATTGTTCCAGGTTTGGGGGATGCAGGCGATCGGACGTTCGGGACTTAGGGTAAGCTGGAAACAAACTGGGATCACAGGTTATGAGTAATCGGGATAATTTTGCAGGTGGTTTTTTGCTGGGGACAATCCTGGGTGGGATTGTCGGCGGGGTGATTGGGGCCGTAGTTGCTACAGCGGCACGGGAAGAGGAACCTGCCCTTCCAGAAGACTCCAAGGAGAAGGGTAAAAAGCGCCTTCTCCAAGCGGATGTCAAAAGTATTGATGCAGCCCGTCGAGGATTAGAAGACAAGATTGCTCAATTAAATGTGGCGATCGACGATGTGAGACGGCAGCTTAAAAGTGTCAATGGCAGTGCCCAACCGCCGATCGAACAATCGGTGACTCGCGATCCCTAACTTTTAGTTTCCAGGCAAAATTTACGATTGACCCACTCCGGGTTTTGCACTATTCGTTAGATTATACTTAACCCCTATCCAGCCCCTATTCAATTGTTCCTCACGGTTCACGCAATTTTATTCACGCGATCGTTCACGCTATAGTTTACGAAAGGACGGTTTCTCCTCCATGAATCCTGCACTTGACCTTCTGATTAGTACCCTGTCCAGGTTTTTAAGTATTTACATTGTCCTTTTAGTAATCAGGATTCTGCTTTCCTGGTTTCCGGTGGATTGGTACTCCGCTCCTTTCTCCATCCTGGGCCAGCTCACCGATCCTTACCTGAATCTTTTTCGCCGGATTATTCCTCCGCTGGGAGGTCTGGACTTTTCGCCAATTCTGGCAATTCTAGTGCTGCAACTCATCCAGCAGGCCGTGCTTCCGGTTGCCAATAGCCTGGTCAGTGCAGCCCTCTCTAGCATTGGCTAACGAAAATTTATCTTTGGTTCGTGTCAAGCCCTGCCTGAAGCAGGGCTTTTTTTATGGCCCAGGAAATGGGAGAAGTGCGGGAAGAAGGGGGAATCGGGAGCCTCCCACCTTTGTAATCCCATCCCGATCCTGCTTAATCCCCTCCTGG
>JANRKG010000387.1:0-14160 GCA_033763635.1 Leptolyngbyaceae cyanobacterium bins.59 | reverse complement strand
GCTTTCGTCTTCCAGGTTGGTCTTGGCGAACCCAGACAGCCCGGACCCAAACAGATAGGGGAAATCACACTGGTCGTCATCGGCCCCTAATTCCAGGAACAGATCCAGCACCTTGTCCACTGCCGTATGGGGGTCAGCACGGGGGCGATCGATCTTATTCACAAATACGATCGGGCGGAGACCCTTTTCCAGCGCTTTTTTCAACACAAAACGAGTCTGGGGCATGGGGCCTTCGTTTGCGTCTACGATGAGTAGACAGCCATCCACCATCCCCAGCACCCGTTCCACTTCACCCCCAAAGTCCGCGTGACCGGGGGTATCAACGATATTAATCAGAATGTCTTTGTAACGAACGGCTGTATTCTTCGCCAGAATTGTAATTCCCCGTTCGCGCTCCAGGTCGTTGGAGTCCATCACGCAGTCCGGGACTTCCTCCCCTTCGCGGAACGTGCCGGATTGCTTCAGTAGGGCATCAACAAGAGTTGTTTTTCCGTGGTCAACGTGGGCAATGATGGCAACATTGCGAATTGGAAGAGTCATAAAGGTGTGTGCGCAATAAATGATTAGGAGCGATCGAGCTTCTTAACAAATTCTTCCCTAGAAATGTTAAGAGGCCATGATAAAGAAATGTGCGGTAAAGAACCGTTACAATTCTAGCTTACCCAAGGGACGATCGATTGTGATGACTGACTCAAATGATTGATTTGGGTAGGGGAATGGAGAATGGGGAAATTAGGCTTGTTTGCCGCCGCTGATCAGGTAGAGCAGGGCCATGCGGACAGCAACGCCACTGGTAACTTGTTGGGGGATGAGGCTAAAGTCGGGATCGTCCATCAAGTCTGAACTGATTTCTACGCCGCGATTGACAGGGCCGGGGTGGAGGACTTTGACCCCCGGTTTACAGAGCGCCATACGATCGCGGGTGAGGCCAAAGTGTTGGTGATACTCCCGCAGACTGGGAAGAAGGTGTTGCGTCATCCGTTCCCGCTGGAGCCGCAGGGTCATCACGAAATCGGCATCCCGGAGGGCAGGAGTCAGTTCCCAGTGGAGGAAGAGATTGGAGACCTGACGCTTTGCATTTGTACAGAATTGAGCAAAGAGCTTAGGAAGCAGGGTGGGAGGGGCAGCGAGATGCACTTCGGCTCCACTCGCAGTCAGGCTCCAGAGGTTCGATCGGGCCACCCGTGAGTGCAGGATATCCCCGACGATCGCGATCTTCTTGCCTTGCAGGAGTTCCAGACGGGGTTTCTCCAGATCGGACAGGGTGCAGAGGGTGAACAGATCCAGCAATGCCTGGGAGGGATGTTCGTGTTGACCGTCCCCTGCATTTAGGATACTGACCTGGGTGCCCAGTCGCTCCATCTCAGTGGCGATCGCCTGGGGCACCCCCGCTTCTTTGTGACGGATTACCATGATATCAGTGCCCATTGCCAAATAGGTGAGGGCAGTATCCAGAATCGTTTCTCCTTTGCTCAAGGAAGAAGATCCTGGTGCAAAATTGAGGATATCGGCTGACAAACGTTTGGCAGCCAATTCAAAGCTGTTGCGAGTTCGGGTAGACGGTTCAAAAAACAGGTTGGCAACGACCTGCCCCTGGAGGGTGGGCACCTTTTTCGTCCGTCTGGACAGCACTTCTCGAAAACTGGCAGCGGTTTGCAGCACCGTGTTGTATTCATCGGAACTGAAGTCTGCCAGAGAGAGAATGTGCCGACGATGCCAGGAAAAGGGAGCCATAGAATCTGAGTTTTTGAGCGATTTAGAGCCTATCAACTGGAAACTCTCATCGTGGTTGCAGTCTTATGAAGCACGAATGGATTGATACAAACGGCATCAAATTGCATTATGTCACGCAAGGGAATGGCCCCCTGGTGTTGATGCTGCATGGGTTCCCAGAATTCTGGTATTCCTGGCGGCATCAGATCCCCGAATTTGCAAAGGACTATAAAGTGGTTGCCCTGGATTTGCGGGGGTATAACGAGAGTGATAAACCAACCGATCGGGCTGCATATGTCATGGATGAGTTTATCAGGGATGTGTGGGGAGTCATTCACGGATTGGGGTACGATCGCTGCACACTTGTGGGGCATGATTGGGGGGGAATCATCGCCTGGAACTTTGCTTATGCCCATCCCCAGATGGTCAGTCAACTGATCATTTTGAATGTGCCCCATCCCGCCAAATTTTCTGAAGGGCTGCGAACACCTCAGCAATTGTTTCGCAGTTCCTATCTCTTTGTCTTCCAACTCCCAGGGGTGCCGGAACTGCTGCTTCAGGCGAATGATTATGGGGCGATCGAATCTGTTTTGAAGGGAACGGCAGTCAATAAAGATGCGTTTACCCAGGCCGACCTCGAAGCTTACAAAGACGCAGCAGCGAAACGGGGGGCACTTACTGCAATGCTGAACTATTACCGGAATCTCTTACACCAACATGTTTTTCAGGATTGGCGGGTATTGGAAGTTCCAACCCTGATGATTTGGGGGGAGGAAGATAAGGCTTTAGGGAAGGAATTGACCTACGGTACTGAGAATTACGTGCGGGACTTTCATATTCATTACATTCCCAACTGTGGTCATTGGGTGCAGCAGGAGCAACCCGAATTAGTCAATCAGTATATGCGGGAGTTTCTGAATCGATAGGGGAATGGGTCTCCGTGTTCAACTGGCATGGGGTTGATGCTGGGGAATGTCGATCACAAATTCAGTGCCTTTTCCCAGGGTGGAAAAGCAGCGGATGCTCCCCCGGTGTTTTTCCGTCACAATCTGATGGCTGATCGATAGACCGAGGCCCGTCCCTTTGCCAACGGGCTTTGTGGTGAAGAAGGGAGTAAACAACCGATTCAGGGTTGATTCGCCGATTCCGAGGCCATTGTCGGTTATTCGAATGAGGATGCGATCGCAACCTTTTACATCAGTTCGGATTGTAATCGTAGGGGAGGGTTGAGCCGACTCCTCCAGCGCATCAATGGCGTTAGCCAGGATGTTCATAAATACCTGATTGAGTTGACCCGGATAACACTCCACATGAGGAAGGGATTCATACTCTTTAATGACCTTGATTTCGGGATGGGAGGGGCTTGCTTTTAACCGATGATGCAGGATGATTAATGTACTATCGATGCCCTCATGGATGTCCACTGTTTTAACTTCAGCTTCATCTAAGCGCGAGAAGTTTCTCAAGGATTTCACGATCTCCCGAATTCGCTCTGTCCCAATTTTCATGGAACGTAGCAATTTGCCCAGATCCTCTTCTAAAAACTCCAGGTCGATCGCCGCAATTTCTTGTTGGATTGTTCCAGGAGGATTGGGATAGTGTTCTTGATAAAGATGAATCAGCCCTATCAAATCCTGCATGTAAGTGTCTGCATGGGTCAGATTGCCATGAACAAAATTCACAGGATTATTAATTTCATGGGCAATTCCTGCTGTGACTTCCCCAAGGCTTGACATTTTTTCATTTTGAATTAATTGGGAAGTCTGGCCTTGTAACTTTTGCAAGGTGTCTTCCAACTGAATTGCTTGCGCTTTCAGAGTGGATTCAGCCTGTTGTAATTCTCCAATTAATTGCCCTTTTTCCTGGGAGTCGGCCTCTAATTTTCGGGAGAGTTTATACCCATAAATCGCAATACTGCTAACAACTAGAATAATCAGAGGGGCAATGCAATATGCATAGAATCTCAAATGCCTAGATTTTTGGCTTTGTTGTTCTAAAACCTCTTTTTGAATTTGGGAAATATCATTTCTTAAATGTCCCAAAGTACTGTTGGCTAAAGTGTATTTACGATCCATGAGAGCCATTCTTTTTCCAGCCAGCTTAAGGCGGTTATGCCTGAATTGAAAAAAGATAATATTGGCTTCAGTAACCATGTCAAAAACGAGGACTTCAATCTCATTAAGATCCTCTAAAATATGAGTCGCTTGGTTCGGATCAATATTTAAACTTAAGTCTTGTTTTAGCTTTTTTATTCTTGTTTGAAATACCTGTAAGGCAGCCTGTAGCTTTTCAGATTCAGCGTTAACATCTCCAGAAACGAAAATATCATTTCCGGGAATATTAATATCAGCAATCAGTTCACTTAATTGGGAGTAGCTTTCTGCTCTTTCCGCCCACTGCTGATTGATCTGAATCGATTGATCGTGGGTATTTGTAATGTAGTGATTTAAGAACAAGCTAGATGAAATAGTGCCTACGTTAACCGCAGCTAATAAATAATATAAAAGATGCCAGCTAGGCTTAAATCCCCATTTGACGGAAGCCTTATTGGAATTCCAGGAAAAAGGCATGCTTAGTTGCATAGGGGCAGCACCAATTGAAGGAAAATTATTTATCTGCTATCAAAGATTACTAATTAAATGTGGCAAGATTGTGGCGATTCACTGTTCCTAAAAATTGTTAATCCCCATGTTCGTAAAAGAACATGGGGATTGTGAAAGGGAATCAATGACGCTTAAGCGTTACAGAGCGGATTGGTACTCAGCATCGACCCAACAGCGGGGCAGCGCTTCACCCGAAGGAAATTGAAGTTGCTGTTTGAGATAGGACTGAGGATTTTGTTCTTCCTGTCCTGCTTGATCCTGGGCGGTTACATTGGCCTCAACTGGGTTGATCAGAGCCGTGATATCTAAAATTTCTACCAGAGTATCCGTAGTTTTGTCCTTTAGAAGCATAGAAATAGTGTCCCTCAACGCTTCTCAAAGTTAGACGATCGGCCCAAAGGGGACTTCTATCTGCTGGAAGAGAAGTGGAATGGGTGATGGGTCATAGATTGAAGTTGTTACGCTCACCCATCACCTATCATCCATGACCCCTTTGCCAACTCAAGCACTCTCTTCCTCCGTCATCATACTGAGAATTTGAGCCGCAACTGCCATGCTTTCTTCATAGAGAAAATCTCGGCCCCATTGCTGCAACTGTTGACTCAGCAAGGTTTCTGCTTTTTGGTCAAACAAAGGTGTCACTTGATTGACCCGACAGCTTTGGGCACCCCCGCCCGCTTCCATCCGCATACAGCCCATTGTTTCCGAGCAGAGAACGGTACAGCAGTCAGCTTCCATGTTTGTGGAAGTAAGCCGGAGACCAATCAGATCTCCGGCTACATCTCCGATGTCAGCGGTGGGGATGGCAGCGAGTTCCGCAGAAATCGATCGCTGATCCGGGGCGACAAACTCGATTTTGCTGATATCGTAGTCCCCTCCCTCGCGGGTGTAAGAAACAGGCCGCCATTGGAGACGGCTGGCTAGCCAACCCAGGAACATAAATGCCTGGGCAGAATTGCCCCGCTCGTAGTCGATCGTGACGCGATCGATTTCCTTAATCGCAACCCGTCTTTCTGGGGGATCAAAGGCTTCGGCAGTCAGTTCGTGCCAGGGGGCCAATCGTCGCCAGTTAAGGTCGGCAATGTTGCTTCCTGTCCCAATCAAGTTCTGAAGCTTCAGGAGTTGGCTTTCGGTTTCATCTCCGTAGTGGCTGGAATCGACGATGATGCAGTTACTAATTTGGGAGAGGCGATCGAAAATTTCCTCGCTGGCATCGGGTGTTGCTTTCCACCACAGGAACTTGGGCAACTCTGGGATCAGCAGGGCGGAAATCATCGGGCTGACCCGCTCCAGGGCTTCGATCGTTCCCGTCAGGGTAATGTATTCACAGCAGATGAGCATACTACGGCTCTGCTTTTGGATGGGGCAGTAGGCGGAGACTTGAGCCGTCACCCCTTCATCTTCACCATGAGTGGGGCAGAGGGCAATGATGCGACAGGGATTTTGGCTGGCGATCGCATCGGCAACGCCCGATCCCCGTGCATCTGGAATGTATTGGGGACTCGTACTACCGTTTTCGTCGTGGGACTTGGGTAAATTGCGAAGTTTCGCCGCTTCCTCCTGCAAACGGGCCAGGATTTCTGGATTCGCAAGTCCATCAATGGGAAGTCCATAGGCTTCCTGAGCAGCCCGCAGCGCCGCTTTCATCCGAGGGCCAGTGATGCCATCGATCGGGCCTGTATAGAAGCCCAGGGTTGCTAACAGTTGTTGGGTTTCTTCCGGTTCATAAACCAGCAAAGTGAACGTGGCGGCACGGGTGGCAGCGAGGGAAATGCCGTCATCGCCGATCGCACTGTAACTCTGCCAAATTTTCCCAAGTTCGGCTTCGATTTCGCCAAGGGAAACATCTTTCGGGGCTTGTAGGGAAACAAGGGGAGCGGATTGGGTTGCCATAGGGGGTTTAGGGGTTTGGGAGTGAGGGGATGAGGAGATGGGAGGGTGGGGAGGAGAGAGAGCCACTCCTGCCCCCTGCTTTACTAATACCTGCGCCAGCGGCGACCGTCTCGGTTGATCAGGAGTTCGGCTTCGGCGGGTTCCCAGGTGCCTGCTTCGTACTGGGGAATGGTGGCGGGATCGGTGGGGGCATCCCAGGCTGCAAGGGCTGGCGTGACGACCCGCCATGCTGCTTCCACTTCATCCGCCCGGGTGAACAGGGTTTGGTCGCCTACCATGCAGTCTAACAAGAGACGACTGTAGGCTTCAGCGGTTGCCATTCCAAAGGATTGCCCATAGCGGAAGTCCATATCCACCGATCGCGTCCGCAGTTGTGCCCCCGGCATCTTGACATCGAACTTCAAAGAGATTCCCTCATTCGGTTGAATCCGCAGGGTGAGAACGTTGGGGCTGGCCTGTTGGGCCGCGGATTGGAAGATCAAGAAGGGAACTTCCCGGAAGTGAATCGAGATCTCGCTGACTTTTTTGGGGAGGCGCTTTCCGGTTCTGAGATAGAAGGGAACCCCCTGCCAACGCCAGTTGTCCACCAGGAATTTCATCGCTACGTAGGTCGGGGTGGTGGATTTGGGATCGACTCCCGGTTCTTCCCGATATCCGGGAACGGCTTTTCCTTTCATCCAGCCTGCTTTGTACTGCCCCCGAATGGCGGACAGTTCCAGATTTTGCTCATCTGCCAGGTGGGTTGCCTGAATGACTTTCACCTTCTCGGTGCGGATACTGTCCGCATCAAGGGAATTGGGGGGTTCCATTGCTGTGAGGCAAAAAAGTTGCATCAGGTGGTTCTGAACCATATCCCGCAGGGCACCGGAGGTTTCGTAGTACCCAGCGCGATCCTCAACCCCGACGGTTTCTGCCACCGTGATTTGAACGTGGTCTACAAACTGACGGTTCCAGAGCGGTTCAAAGATGGCATTCGCAAAGCGGAAGACCAGCAGGTTTTGAACCGTTTCTTTTCCGAGATAGTGGTCAATCCGGTAGACCTGTTCTTCCTTGCAAACCTGTTGAACGACGCGGTTCAGGGCTTGGGCAGAACTCAAATCTCGACCAAAAGGTTTTTCGATGACGAGGCGGGCTTTGAAGGGATCTTCGAGCATGTTGGCGGCTCCCAGTTGGCGAATCGCCTCCGGGAAGAACTTGGGAGCAACGGCAAGATAGAAGACCCGATTGCCTCTGGTGCCCCGTTGACCGTCTAGTTCGCTGAGAAAGTCTTTGAGTTTTTGGTAATCCTCTGCTTTGTCGATATCCGCTGGGAAGTAAAACAGCCCTTCAGCGAAATCTTTCCAAACTTCTTCCGAGCCAAGCCCATGTTCAGAAAGCTGTTCGACCCCTTCCCGCATTTGTTCGCGGAAATATTCGTGACTCCAGGGGCGACGGGCGACCCCGACGATCGTAATCTCGCCAGGGAGTTTGCGTTCTCGCTTAAATTGATAAATGGCTGGGACGAGTTTGCGCTGGGTTAAGTCTCCAGAAGCCCCAAAAATGACCATGATCAGGGGTTCTGGAATGCGTTCCTGTTGTAAACCAACGCGCAGGGGATTCTCTAGCAGAGTAACCATGCAGATCCTCAATGGAATGGAAAAGGATGGGCAGAAAAGGATGAGCCGATGGAGGGGGCTGATCGTCAGGATATCCCGATCGATCGGGATGATAAGTACCAGTATGGAAATAGTAATCAGGGGATCTGAGAAAACAGGGGATAGGCACTGATTTTCTTAACACCCATTCGGTTTAATTGATGGATCAATGACATTGTGGTGGGAGAAGGCGAGAGGGCAGAGGCGCGAAATTTCGCGCCTCTAAAGGGGGATGAATGGGTTTAGAAAGCTGTGGGTTAGGCTACGCTTGCCAACCGATCGACCTTTTCCTTCAGCGATTCCATCAGGGATTCGAACGGTTGGATGAATTTGTCGATCCCTTCAGACAGCAGTTCTGCCATCACCTGATTCAGGTCAATATCAACATCTGGATCTTTTAAGGTGTCGAGTAGGGTATGGGCTTCATTGAGATTGAGGCCGATGCGATCGGCGACATCACAGTGATCGGCACAGGCTTCGATCGTGTTCGGAGGCAGCGTATTCACCGTATCGGGGCCAATCAGTTCATCCACATACATCACATCGTTGTAATGGGGATTTTTGGTACTGGTGCTGGCCCAGAGCAGCCGTTGCACTTTCGCCCCTTTCTCCGCCAGGGCTTTCCAGCGATCGGTTTGGATAATCTCCTGGTACTTCTCGTAGGCAATTTTGGCGTTGGCGATCGCCACTTTACCCAGAATGCTGCGGAGTTTGGCCTCTTCGTTGATGCTGGGAACCCCCTGCTTTAAGGTGGCTTCGATGCGATCGTCAATTTTGCTGTCGATCCGGCTCAGGAAGAAACTGGCGACAGAGGCGATATGACTGATGTCCTGACCACTGGCAGCCCGGTTCTCCAAACCTCGAATGTAGGCCCAGGCAGTTTCGAGATAGCTGTCTACCGAGAACAATAGGGTGACATTGACATTCATCCCTTCGCTGATCACCTGTTCCACTGCTGGCAACCCTTCCGAGGTGCCGGGAATTTTGACCATGACGTTGGGTCGTCCAATTTCAGAGAAGTAGCGACGCGCTTCTTGAATGGTCTTTTCCGTGTCATGGGAAATGTTGGGGGGCACTTCAATACTGATGTAGCCATCCAACCCGTTCGATTCCTGGTAGATCGGCTGAAAGATATCGCAAGCATGGCGGATATCCTCAAACACCAGGGATTCGTAAATTTCCTGCACCGATTTTCCGGCGCGAATTCCGGCTTCGATATCGGCATCGTAGATCGCGTTTCCGACGATCGCCTTCTCAAAGATGGCCGGGTTCGAGGTGATCCCCCGCACGTCCCGTTCCTCAATCAAGCGCTTGAGTTCCCCAGACTCGATCAGGTCACGGGTCAAGTTGTCCATCCAGACACTCTGACCCAAAGGACGAATTTCGCTAATGTGATTCGCAGTTGTCATAGCAGATTGTTCTCCTTGCATGTTGGGCTTCCAGCAATGCAAGTGAATGGCAACGTTGTGTCTAATAGGAGACGGGAGAGGGATTCTCAACGGTCTGGCTAACCCCTTCTCAATTTCCTATCCCCGACTTCCCACCGCTTCTTCTTTCTCCCGGCTTCGTTCCCGAATAAAGGATTCCACCAGATCTACATCTTCTTTGCTCCCAATAATCAGCGGAGTCCGGGCATGGAGGCGATCGGGAACTACGTCCAAAATCTCCTGAGTGCCCGTGCTGGCCCGTCCTCCGGCCTGTTCAATCAGAAAGGCAAGGGGAGCAGATTCGTACAACAAGCGAAGTTTACCTTCGGGCTTGCGAACGGTGCCGGGGTACAAGAACACACCTCCCTGGTTCAAGATGCGATGGATATCTCCCACCAGTGCCCCACTGTAACGGGCTGTATAACCCTCATGACGATGAACATAACGGGTATAGTCTCGAATGGACTCTTCCCACTGCCAGAAATTCCCTTCATTCACGCTATAGATCGGCCCATGAGTGGGAATTTGAATATTTTCGGCAGAAAGAATGAACTCTCCCAGGCTGGGGTCGAGGGTGAAGGCATGGACCCCTTTCCCAATGGAATACACCAGGACGGTACTGGGACCGTACAACACATACCCCGCCGCAATTTGCTTCCGTCCTGGTTGCAGGAGATCCAACGCTTCCCCGTTTTCATCCGTTCCTTCCTGTTGGCGGATGGCGAAGATGGAGCCAATGTTCAAGTTGATGTCTACATTGGAGGAACCATCGACGGGATCGTAGAGCAGAGTGTAGCGACCGATCGGGCAATTTTCGGGGATGTAGTAGGGTTTTTCCATTTCCTCGGAAGCCAGCCGACACACTAACCCGCTTTGTTTGAACACTGAGATGAAGACTTCATTGGCATAGAGGTCCATCCGTTTGACGGATTCTCCCTGGACGTTGACTTCGCCCGTGAATCCCAGCACATTCTCCATCAGTCCAGCGCGGCTCAGGCGACGGGCGATGAGTTTGGCTGCCAGCGCAATCCGACTCATCAGCGCACTCAAATCCTGCGCGTCTGCGGAGAAGCTCTGGAGTTGCTGCAATACGTGGCGAGATAGGGTAGTACAGTCCCGATCCAGGCTGTGGTCTCCCAATCCCTCGATCGCAGCTAGCGATGGATCAACCATGATCATTGTCCTCCTGAGAAACGGTTTGTTGCTGAATCGTTAATACAGGTCTATCCCACAGGGGCAAACAGTACAGGTCCAGTACCCTTCCTACGTTGCCAAATAGATCCCGGATTTACCTCCTATCTTAGGGAGGCTTCTGGAAGTCGGGGTCTAACCTTTAGGAAGTCGTTAAAAAGTTAATAGAGTCAGGGGTAGAACGAATGGTGGTTTGCGTTCAGAAAGGGGATCATAATTCGAGAAGGATATAGCACTGACGCAGTTAACGATGACTATCGCGATCGATTTTGGCACCAGTAATACCGTTGTCGCCCGTTGGAACGCCGCCACTCAGCAACCCGAAACCCTTGCTCTACCGGGGTTTTCTATTCTTCAAGCTCAAAATCCACCCCTGATCCCCAGTCTAGTGTACGTGGAAGATGCCTCTCAGCGGGAGGTGTTGTTGGGGCAATTGGTACGCGATCGAGGACTGGACATCACCCACGATCCCCGCTTTTTTCGCAACTTCAAACGGGGGATTGGAGCCGAAATCCAGGGCTTTTTGCCAGAATTGGATGGGCATCTGGTGACATTCGATCGGGTTGGCGAGTGGTTCTTGAGCCGGATTGTCCAATCGGTGCGGGAAGTGCCCCTTCCTGTGGAGTCCCTGGTGTTTACGGTTCCGGTTGATAGTTTTGAAACCTATCGCAATTGGTTAGGTAAGGTAAGTCAATCCCTCCAGGTGGAGCAGGTGCGGATGTTGGACGAACCCACTGCGGCAGCTCTGGGATATGGGATTGCAGAAGGGGAACTGTTGCTCGTTGTAGATTTTGGCGGGGGAACCCTGGATCTGTCCCTGGTGCGGTTGGATCAGAGCAGCCAGAATGCCAGCAAGCCGCTAGGGTTCATTCTGCAATGGGGCAAGAAATCGCTGGCGGAGCGATCGGGCCAGCGTCCCCGCATTGCCCGCGTTCTGGCAAAGGCCGGACAAACCCTTGGCGGATCGGATATCGATCACTGGTTAGTGGATTACTTTGGGCAAACTCAGGGAGTCGCGGCTTCTCCCCTGATGAACCGTCTTGCAGAGAAGTTGAAGATTCAGCTTTCCCTGCAACCCCAGGCAAGTGAAGTCTATTTTAATGACGAAACTTTTGAGAGCTACGATCTGAGCCTGGATCGGGAGCAGTTCGAAGCGATTCTGAGGGAGCATCAATTTTTCGATCGCCTCGATGACAACATGACTCAGGTGTTACAACAGGCCCGTCGCCAGGGCATTGAGGTTTCCGACATCAATGCTGTATTGTTAGTCGGTGGAACGGCCCAGATTCCAGCAGTCCAGACCTGGGTGCGGCAATATTTTGAGGAATCCAAAATTCGGTCGTCTAAACCTTTTGAGGCGATCGCGCATGGCGCACTCCAGATCACCCAGGGCATTGAACTTAAAGATTTTCTGTACCACAGTTACGGGATTCGGTACTGGGACCGTCGCCAGAACCGCCACAATTGGCATCCCCTCATTAAAGCGGGACAAGCCTATCCGATGAGTGATCCGGTGGAACTGGTGTTGGGAGCCTCCGTAGACAACCAGCCTAATATTGAACTGATCTTGGGGGAATTGGGAGCCGAAACTGGGGGAACCGAGGTCTATTTTGACGGCAACCGCCTTGTCACCCGCAGCCTTGCCAGTGGGCAAACTACGGTGCAAACCCTCAACGACCGCGATGGAGCCAGAACGATCGCTCAGTTAGACCCTCCTGGGTTTCCGGGGCGCGATCGGATTAAGGTGCAGTTCCGAGTCGATGAACAGCGATTTTTGCGAATGACGGTTGAGGACTTGTTAACCAACCAAACTTTATTAAAGGATCGATCGGTTGTTCAATTGAGTTAACCTATCTATTCCCTTCAGTCTCCGATGGTAAAATAGACCATCCTCCCGATATTCCCAAGGCAATGGATAGTTCAGGCCCAATTCGGGACTCATCTCCGCTCCATCTGGTAATCTCTGAAGAGTTGCGTGGGCAAATTCTGAATGGGGATTACGCTCCTGGCGAGCAACTGCCCAGCGAACACCAACTTATGCAACAGTTCCAGGTCAGCCGCATTACGGTACGTCGGGCGATCGCCAATCTCGTGAATCAGGGGTTGGCAACCTCAAGACGGGGAAAAGGGGTTTTTGTCAAAAGTCAGCAAAAAGCAATCTACACCCTCACCAACCCCCTGACATTTCTGGAAGAAGATATCAGTCGTCAGGGGGTTAGTTTTGCTATTCAAAATCTAACTCTTGAGCCGATCGCTGCTCCCACGACCGTACAACAAATCCTGCAATTGCCTTCTGAGCAAGCAGAAGTTTACTTCCAAAAAAAACTACTCCTGTTAGATGGTGTGCCAGCAGCGGTGGATAGTAGCTATTTGGTGGCGGAGTTGGGACAGGCATGTGCCACGAACTTAAAACGTCGCATGACCTTTCCCACCCTGGAACAGCATGGGGTGGCGATCGAACGCATTGCTGCCACTTTGGAATGTACCCATGCGAGCCATGAGTTGGGGGAACACCTGCATGTGGCAATGGGAAGCCCGATCATGGTGTACTCCTATACCGCCTATACGCTTCATCATCAACCTATTGTTTGGGGTCAGACCGCTTCCCGCGCCGATTGTTTATCTTACGCAGTGGTATTAAATCGCACTCCTGGGGAATAACAAGAGAAAAGTGCTGAAGTGCGAGTAATCTTCAGCAACCACAGGAGAAATGATATGGGACAGGACCGCAAATATCAGATCGGGGGGTATCGTCCGGCGCAGCGTCCGGAGAGTGCCCATCTTCACCAGCTTGGGCGATTTGCAGCGAAAGAACTGCCTCCCAGGGTGGATTTGCGTAAGCACATGACGGATGTGGAAAGTCAGGTGGGCAATAGCTGCGTCGCCAATGCCTTTGTGGGTGCTTATGAATACCTGGCAAAACGGGATTTGGGGGAAGCGGGTGATGTCAGTCGCTTGTTTGTCTATTACAATGCCCGATCGCGCCATGACAGTCAGGCGGAAGACAGGGGCACCTTCATGTACTGTGCGATCGAAGCCCTCAAGGAATATGGCGCTTGCTGTGAGGATCTCTGGCCCAACGATGAGGAAATGATTTTTGAGGAACCCGATGAGGGGTCGTATGACCAGGCCAGTAACTTTACGATTACAGAAGCAGAATTTATTGAAACGAATCTCGATCTGTGGCGGCATACGTTAGCGGAAGGATACCCGATCGCCTTTGCGATCAATACGTTCCAGTCGTTTGACGAAGCCACTAAGAATAAAGGTCGCGTTCCCCTTCCCAAAGCTTCCGATAACGTCCGAGAAACCCACGGCTGGCATGCCATGCTGTGTGTGGGCTACTCCGATAAGGATCGGATGTTTACGGTACGCAATTCCTGGGGATCGGATTGGGGCGATAAAGGCTATTGCTACATTCCCTATGACTACGTGATTCATAAGGACTATAACGCCCACGATTCCTGGATCATCAAGTCCGTGAATGATCTAGATTTCAGTGCTGGCGTTTGGGAAGACGATGAATCCCTGTTTGCCGACGAAAATTCCCTTTTACTCTACGACTTCTATGTGACAACCACTAATCCCGAAGGCTTTGCTGAAGCTCTGGATGCCCTCTGCCTGGAATATACAGAAGATGAGGAGAGCTATTACTTTGATTATGACTATGAGGAAGTGGAAGAAGGGGAAGCCACCAGC
>JANRKG010000386.1:0-2535 GCA_033763635.1 Leptolyngbyaceae cyanobacterium bins.59 | reverse complement strand
GGGGTGCCCCAATCAGATTTTTTTGCCGTTGCCCGAACTCTGGTGCATTTATTAAGCGGGCGGCATCCAACCCAGCTTCCCGTTCATGAAGCGGGTCAACTCCTCTGGCGCACCCAGGCTCCCCAGGTTTCCAAACCCTTTGCCGACTTAATTGACGAGCTACAGGCTCCGGCGTGGCGCAAGCGACCCGCAGATACAGAAACCATCTTGAATCGCCTCGACCGCCTTCCTCGTCAACTTCGGCGACATCAGGTGCTCCTCTCTCTCCAATTTCGCTGGGCGATCGGGATCAGTAGTGTACTGGTCGGGGTCTCTTCTATCTGGACCCTCCATGCCTTGGCAGCCTATCAGCAACGATCCCAGGCTCAGCACTTTGCAGAGCAAGGCGCACAACAGCAATTGACGGGCCAAATCGATGCCGCTTGGCGCAATTACCAGAATGCTTTGAACCTCGATCCCACCTTGCTTGTCGCCCACCACAATCTGGCCCTGCTCTGTCAGGGAGAAGGTAATCTATCCTGTGCGACCGAGCACTACCAGAGGGTGTTACGCCTTGATCCCCACCACTGGCAGACCTATTACAACCTGGGGAATTTGTATGATGAGCAGGGTCAGTTCAAGAAAGCAGCAGAGTACTACCGGAAAGTGATCTCAGGCGCAGATTTACCTTTGAAAGTAGATGCTGCCAATAATCTTTCCCGGCTCTATAACCTGGAAGGACAGTATCAAAAAGCCGCTCAAGTTGCGAGTCCCCTCCTGCCTCAAGTTCAAGATCCCCTCTCTCAAGCGGCTCTGCTGAAGAATATCGGATGGGCCAATCTCGGATTAAGGCAGTATGACACCGCCTGGAAGTCGCTGAATCAAGCCAAACAATTCGATCCTCAGAGAGCGGATATTTACTGCCTTTTAGCTCAAACTCAAGAAGCACGGGGGATCGCTCAGGGGATCAAACAGTTCCAGAAAGACTGCTTGCAGTATGAAACCACCTCAGCCTTGCCCGAAGTCAGACAGTGGCGATCGCGTATTTTGGATCGAGTGTTGTAAACATCGTTATGAGACAGGTGATGCTGAAATTCCAGTATGAGTGGGTTGCAATCCAGATAGTCCTCTTCTTGATCACTGCTGTACCTGGAATGGCAGCGGGTAGGCAAGCGTCTGTCTGTGCGGTGGTAGCCAGGGTGCTGAAGGGAGGATCTCACCTTTCGGCAGGCAAATTGATCTGTATGGGGGAGAAAGTACAATCCCAGGCTCAGGTGTTGTGTTTTGTCAGTGGACGGGTCAAAGAGATTGGAGCCGGACAGGTCGTTAGCCAAGTCAGTGGATGCAATGCGCCCCCTCGACAAACTCAAAACATTCGCCGCTGCGGTCCCCAGGAAATTTATCTATGTGTTCGCCCCAAAGGGTCCTTTGACCCAACCCTGGCACTGCGATTGACCACTCCCATTGGACGAGTCGTGGCCACAACCACCCCCACTTTCGCATGGCGACCCACCCCATCGGCCCATCACTATCTAATTCAGGTGGAGGGGCCAGGAATTCAGTGGCAACAGCAGACTTCCTCACCAACTCTGGAGTACCCGCAAACGCGATCGCCTCTCAGGTATGGACAGGCGTATCGAGTCACCATCTCTGCCTATGACGCACAGCAGAAACTCATGGGAGCCAGACAAAGTGTGGTCAATGTGCTCTCTCAAAACACGATTCGGGAAATGCAGCAAACCCTGGCTCAACTAGAAACATTGGCGATCTATGAAGATGAGAAAGTCGTTTTGGACCAGACCAGTGTGTATCTGGCAAATGGCCTGTTAGACTCGGCGATCTCCGTTCTTCAGCAGAGAGTTCGTGCCGGAAGTCAAGATGCCACACTCCATCGAGTTTTGGCGGATTGCTATTTGAGTGCGGGAATGCCCCAACTGGCAAAACTATATTATGAAAATGCAATCCAACTGGCAAAGAGAGAGTCAAATCTGGAGGTGCTACATCAGGCCCAATTTGGATTGGCGGAGATTGCTGCTGAGCGATATTGAGCCTGACATAGTTCTGGGTTCTGGGAACAACCGGATCAATTCAACAAATCGTTCCCAGAACTACAGCCATTCTCGTTCCACCCACGTCATTCCTGAAGCTAATTTTCCACCCTTTAGAGAGTTTTGTTCTTCCCTTGTATTACAGCCAACTGCCGATCAGAATGAACGGTGCCCAGAAGTAAGGATGATGGAAATCAGGTTGAGCCAGGAGACTTAACTGTGCAGTTCGGAGCGCATCTGCCTTCGTTTTACCCTGAGCCAGGGATTGATAGAACTGAGCCATAAACGTTGCAGTGGAAGTCGCATCAACTCGCCAGAGAGAAGCAACCGTACTCCTTGCCCCTGCCTGCGTTGCCAGTCCTGCAATCCCCAACGCTGACCTACGATCGCCTTTGGCCGTTTCGCAAGCACTCAAAACCAGTAACTCGATTGAGGCATCCGCCTCGGTTCTGCGTTTGATTAACTGATAGATTTGCTGCACATCGATCGCTTGATCCCATGAAAGGAT
>JANRKG010000385.1:0-23709 GCA_033763635.1 Leptolyngbyaceae cyanobacterium bins.59 | reverse complement strand
GGGGCGATAAAGGCTATTGCTACATTCCCTATGACTACGTGATTCATAAGGACTATAACGCCCACGATTCCTGGATCATTAAGTCCGTGAATGATCTAGATTTCAGTGCTGGCGTTTGGGAAGACGATGAATCCCTGTTTGCCGACGAAAATTCCCTGCTACTCTACGACTTCTACGTCACAACCACCGATCCCGAAGGCTTTGCTGAAGCTCTGGATGCTCTCTGTCTGGAATATACAGAAGATGAAGAGAGCTATTACTTCGATTATGACTATGAGGAAGTGGAAGAAGGGGAAGCCACCAGCATCAATATCTTGAACTTTGATTTGACGATCGAAGATTCTGAAGAATTCCTGGAAGCCCTGGACACACTCTGTAGCGAGTACGCCGAAGACGACGACTACGACTACAGCCTGGAAGCATCTGAGGAAGAAGAGGAAGAAGAGGAAGAAGAGGAAGAAGAGGAATAGATCTAATCCCCTCCTGGGAGGGGTGGCCGTAGGCCGGGGTGGGTTAGGGGACTCAGCATTGAATCGCAAATTGAATCAGGTTTGCTCTGGCAATCATCAAACCCACCCCTACCCCTCCCAGGAGGGGATTAATCTGGAATCGGTATTATCAAACCCACCCCTACCAGGAGGGGATTAATCTGGAATCGGTTGCAAGTGCTTAATCTGAATTGCCCGATCGTGCCTCAAAAGCAAAAAGGGGTCGCAAGACCCCTTCCTGTTTACCCAGAAAATTTTAAGGAACTACTTGAATTAAGCAAGACCTGTATTCATACCGGGCTTGCCTGTAGCCAGTTCGACCTTAACGATCTTGCCGCCCATTTTCATAATTCGTTGTTGCTCCCGGAACCAGTTGTCGTAGGGAACCAGCTTCGTGAAGTAGGTATTTTGAAGTTCCCGCTGAGTTCGAATGCGGGTTTGGCTGGGCACACAAGCCGTAACTTTGAACATACGCATGGCGCGGTATCTCCTGACTGAGTTGAAAAAAGGTTGCAGATGAGAATCGGTAATACTCAACAAAGCAGTACCGAACAAAGTGCAATTAAAAATTGCAAATCTATATCGAGATCTATATCGCCTCACAAGACAAGCCAGCAATCACAAATCAGTAATCATAAATTTGCAATCAATGGACCTATCTGTATTCCGAGGGATCTTGATATATCGAGGCCAGCAAGAAAAATTGGCCCAGAAATCACTTCTCAATAAATGCAGACAGAAAAATGAAAACAGCAATTTACACAACAAAGGTCGGGAGCGTTGAGCAATGCTAGACCGATGAAACCAGTTTTATCAACAAGCCTGCAACGAGATAGCACTTACCCTAGCTTCCCGACCCTTTAGAGTATCAAGCTTTAGATCTTGAAGGCTCAGTATATGACCTTCTGGATCTAAACCCTAAAACCCATCATTAGCTCAAGCCGGAGCAGATGTAGTCGAGGTAAACGCCCATTTCCTTACCAGCATCAGCACCCACCAGGCTAGCGGTCACTTCTTTGATCGCTTGGATCGCTTGGATGGTTGCAGCAACGGGTACACCCAGGGAGTTGTAGGTTTCCTTCAAGCCGTTTAACACGCGCTCGTCGAGGATGGAGGGGTCGCCAGCCAGCATTGCGTAGGTGGAGTAACGGAGGTAGTAGTCCAAGTCGCGGATGCAAGCAGCATAGCGACGGGTGGTGTACATGTTGCCACCGGGACGGGTGATGTCAGAGTACAACAGGGACTTTGCAACCGCTTCCTTCACGATCGCAGCAGCGTTTGCAGCAATGGTGGTTGCAGCACGAACGCGCAGTTCACCAGACTGGAAGTAACCCTTCAGCTTCTCCAGGGAAGCGGTGTCCAGGTACTTACCTTGAACGTCAGAGGAATTAATAACAGCAGTAATTGCGTCTTGCATGATCTTGTTCCTTGATTCTTAAAATGGGGGACGAGAGGGAAGCTTTGGTTTTGAGCTTGAATGTGAGTTTCAAATAAAGGATTTAAGACTTACAATCAACACTCATCACTTTCTTGGCCTCTGATCTTATTGCAGAGCGCCAACTACATAGTCGAAGTAGGAGCTAGCTTCAGATGCATCTTCGCCAGACAGCAGAGAAGCAGCCACGTTCTTCATGGCACGTACGCCTTCAGAAACTGCTTCGATGGGGGTGCCCAAAGACTTGTACATTTCGCGAACGCCAACGATCCCGATTTCTTCGATGGGAGTGACATCACCCGCAACGATTCCGTAGGTCACAAGACGCAGGTAGTAGTCCAGGTCACGCAGACAGGTCGCGGTCAGTTCTTCACCGTAGGCGTTGCCACCGGGAGAAACGACATCAGGGCGCTTTTGGAACAGTTGGTCGCCAGCTTGCTTTACGATCCGCTCACGGGAATCGGTCAGCACTTGAGCGATCCGCAGACGACGCTCACCGGTGGTGACGAAGCCTTTGATCCGATCCAGTTCGCCGGGGCTGAGGTAACGAGCTTCAGCATCAGCATTCACGATTGACTTCGTGACAATACTCATTGACTAATCCTCCAAAAAAATATAACCAGAGGGGGTTCAAAATGGTTAAGCACATCGTTAGGCACACCATTTCGCCTGGAGTCATTATCAGATGCAAAGAAACAATCACAAAGAATTTTCTCAGCAACTTAACACTTCTTAATAAGGAAGTGAGGTCTTTCCGATGAGTTTGACTCCAAACTCAGTGACCTTCCCGAAATATTTTGCGGCATCTGGTTCACACTCTCATGCCGTTTTTAATAGTTTTTAATATTATTCCGTTTCCGCCTCATCCTCGCTGAGGGAACCGGGCACCAATTGGCGATCGAGGGCACGGTGGCCTCCCCATCGGGCCACAATCTTGTCATCGTACTCGTCCGCAAACTTGACCACCGTAATAACGGAGGTTTTTAACTCTTGCTTGTCGCAAGTGGACCCTACCAGGCTGTGTTCAAAGATCACATCATCCTGGGTGTCAATGGAAAAACGCCCAAAATAGAGGCTGTCATTTTCCCGTAGCAAGTAATACATCAGGTCAGGAGTAATCTCAAGGTCTGTTACAACACAGGCTTGAGTCACGATAATGGATTCCCCTTCACCCCAGGGCACGACTTCAGTAAACGCTGAAGCGGACCCAAAATTCACAATGAAGAGGGGTTCTTTCTCATCAAAGGTGAGAATGGCATCTTTAAACAGTTCTTCCATCCAGGGCTTGATGCGTTCGTAACAAGCCTGTTGCACGGGGGTAATGAATTCCATGAGCTTACTTCCTTACTGGCCTCAAATTAACCCTACAGTAGTTTAGGGGAATCCAGAAGTAAGTCAAATTCAGGAATTCTAATGAATTTTTGAGAAATCAAAAGGGGATGAACAATCAATCAACGACTCTTAAATCTCCCCGTCGCAGTCCATCAAAAACCCAGTTCACCTGAATTTGTTCTTCTTCTGACAGAGAGCCTTCTGCCAGCAAAGCATTCATAAACACTCGTTGATCGTTTCGAGTAATCATGCGAGTTGTCAGAATGCGCTCAACCGTTGTCTTTACAGAATGGGTCTGGGGATTCACTGGAGAGGGAGATGGAGACTGTGCTGTAGATTGTCTCACTCTCTGGGAATGGCTGGAAATGGGAAAACTGGCGGCTGGATAGCTGGAAACTGGGCACCCTGAAACTGATACCTGCACGTTGCACCTCAATGTCTTGTAATGCTTTGTTTTGTAACGTTGTGACTGTAAAGAGACACGGTTGAGTATGAATCGTTACATTGATGATCGTTATCTTAGCAGGTCAATTTGTCAGGGCTTTCTGTAGCAATACGGAGATGTTAAAGAAGCTGTGAGGAGATGAGGAGGTAAGGAGATTAGAAGATGAGGGGATGGGAAGGAGGGATAACCTGGCTGCCCACCTCCTCATCTCCTTGCCCCCTCATCTTCTAATCTGTTGCTTACCTTCCAAAACCCTTTCCAGAACTACTTTTCGCTTTCTCCTTCCCTTTCGACTTGCTCACCTCTGCCAGAGCTTTCTGGAAAAGATTATGAAGGTGGATCGGAACGCTGGCGCTTTCCGGTAATTCCGGTTCCAGCGGTTTGCCAAATTCCTTTAAGAGAATGTCTAAATCTTTTTCTAGCTTGAATTCGGGACGATTCAGCGTGTTTTGTAATAAGGCTTCCAGTTGGGTGGGATAGCGTTCCGCAAGGCTGTACCAGACAAAGGGTAGAATCGATCGCTCCTTCAAATAATGCTGCACGAGCCGTTCTCCGTCCTTTGCAGTCTCTTCTTTTCCTTCTAACAAGGCCAGAAAGCGGCTGTGGTGAGGCAGAAACACCTGTCCCCAGCGAGGATGGGCAAGAATTGTTAATTGTTCTGCTTTCTTTAAGTCGGGCGGCAATTCGATCTTGGGCGTGACCATCCGGGCAGACTCCCGATTCTTCAGCATTGCGGTTGCTGCTTTGGCATCTACGCCGAGGGTTTCAGCGGCCTCTGCAATTTCCTCCTCGCTAACTCCGGCTTCTTCTGCAATCTCCGCCAACGATTTGGAAGGATCGATCCCCGCCTTTGCCAGTTGGCGATCGGTGATATGGGTTTGGAACGCTTCTAACTTCTTCCCAAATTGATATCCCGACATGGTGACTTCATCGGAGCCAAAGAAGTCTAAAAAGTCGTGATGATACTGCTCAACCGATCGCCAAGCTTCCTCCAGCAATTCCGGGGCATCACTGTAGAGGGCGTATCGATAGTTGTCTTTAAAGTTACCGATCGCGACTGCCAGCTTCGGTTTACCCAACTTACCCATCTGCAAGTACGGACCCGAAATCATCCAGGTGTCATCCGGTAAGGGGGCAATGCGCGTTAGAAGAATCTCCCCAACCTGCAACCGCTGCATCTCTGTCATCATTTGCTGACTGCCAGGTTGGGCAAAGTAAACCTTGGCTGTCAACCAATTCATGAGTTTCAGCCCATCCGCTTGCACCGCTTCCACTCCAAATAATCCGATAAAACTTCGCTGCCAGTCCTGCACGAGTTGGCGATCGGCCTCGGATAGCGAGGCATTCTCCTCAAGAAAGAAATCAATGGGCGTGCGATCCCCGATCTGGCCTTCCGTCAGGAATGCATCGATCATCTGCTCCCGCTGAATGATATTGGATTGCTGATTCCGCGAGCGATCGGCACTGTAGGTTTCTAAAGCCGTTGCCAGATCTCCTTCTGCATCCAGCACAAAGTCCACTAATGCCTGCTTAAGTTCCCAAACCCGTTCTAATGTCAAATCCACAACCCACCTTGCAACGCTGGAGACAGGATAGGAGGATGGGCGGCGGGACGCAAACCTCTGGAGGTAGAGAAGTGGTGGGATGGGGATGGATGCCCTGCTTCCCCTCCCCCCTCGTTGCCCTCTGCCCTCTGCCTTCACTTCCTCATCCCCTTTGATAAGCTGTAGCTGAAGTCTCACAAACGCGCACCTATGCATCGGCTTCTCACAGGTCCACTGACGGTTGAGTCCTTAACGATTCCGATCGCCAACTTACCTGATAGTTGGCAGGGTATGAAGTTAGTCCAGCTTTCTGATTTTCATTACGATGGGGTGCGTCTCTCTGAATGGTTGCTATCTGAAGCGATCGAAGCAGTGAATCAGGTAGAACCAGACCTGATTTTACTGACAGGAGACTTTGTGACAGATGTACCGACTCCAGTTCACCAGTTAGTGACACGGCTGAAACATTTGCAAAGTCGGTTGGGCATCTATGCTGTTCTAGGGAACCATGACCTGTATTACCGAAAGTCTAAAGATGAAGTTACGAAAGCGTTGACCAGTATTGGAGTCAAGGTTTTATGGAATGAGGTTGTGTATCCCCAGGGCGATGAAGTTGCCCTGGTGGGGCTGGCGGATTACTGGTCGAAGCAGTTTCAACCTGCTCCTGTGTTCGAGGCGATCGATCCCCAGATTCCCCGGATTGTGATGTCCCACAATCCCGATAGTGTGGAGGATTTGCAGCAGTGGCGGGTGGATCTGCAACTGTCAGGCCATACCCACGGTGGGCAGATTGTAATTCCGGGCTTGGGTCCGATTCTGGCTTATCTCAGCCCCCTGCGCCATCGGGTTCCTAAATCTGCTCGGAAACGTCTTCCAGTGTTGGAAGATCCTTGTTTTCGGGTTGTTCAGAACTGGCAGTGGGCAGCGGGCTTCTATCAGGCAGGGCAAATTCAACTCTATGTCAATCGGGGATTGGGAACTTACCTGCCTGGACGGTTATTTTGTAACCCTGAAGTGACTGTGATGACGTTGCTTCGGGCGGGTGGGTAATGGGAAATGATGGAGAATGGCGAATGGATGATAGAAACTCTTTAGAAATGACCTCTTCCCCCTGACCTGTTACCTATCATCCATTCGCCATACCTTAATTTCTCGCGATCCGCTTCCAGTGGCGATCGTGCGCCAGTCGGGACTCACGGCAAAGGAATCAATGTGGCGATCGTATCGGAGGAGGGTCTGGGGTTCCTGGTCTGTTTTCAGATTCCAAAGCTTGAGGGTTTGGTCTGCACTGCCACTGATCAGGGTTTCTCCGTCCGGATTCATGGCGAGGGATGAGACGTAATTTGTATGGCTGGTCAGGGTTTTAAGTTCCTGTCCGGTGTTGACCTCCCAGAGTCTCACGGTGCGATCGGCACTGCCGCTCACCAGGGTTTGTCCATCCGGGGTGAAGACGAGGGCATTCACATAACTTGTGTGCCCTGTCAAGGTTCTCAACTCCTGGCCTGTTTTCAGGTCCCAGAGCTTGATGCTTTTGTCAGCACTGCCACTTGCCAGAATTTTTCCGTCTGGGCTGATGGCGATCGTATTCACAAAGCTCGTGTGCCCCCTCAAGGTCCGCAGTTCCTTCCCCGTTGCCAATTGCCAGATGCGAATTGTTTTGTCCGCACTGCCTCCTGCCAACATTTCTCCGTCAGGACTGACAGCCAGGGCATTCACATAGTTAGCGTAGGGAGGTAGGGTTCGGATTAAACGGCCTGTGGTTAAGTCCCAGATGCGAATTGTTTTGTCCGCTCCGCCACTGATAATGGTTTGTCCATCGGGACTAATCGTTAACACATTGACAAAGCTGGTGTGGCCTGGGAGGGTACGGAGGAGTGCCCCAGTTTCGGAGTTCCAGACTTTAAGGGTTTTATCGGCACTGGCACTTACGAGAAATTGTCCATCCGGGGTGAAGACCAGACGGTTCACAAAGCTGGTGTGGCCTGTCAAGGGTTGGCCTGGGATAATCGAGACCTGGGATTCTGGGGAGCGATCGGAGCCAGAAAATCTCTGCCACAGGCTATGACTGCCCAACCCCAGAACCACGATGGCAAGGCCGATTGCCCCTGTGACCCAAGCTTTAGAAAGTTGGCGGGATGGATCTGGAGTGGACGATAGGGATTGGACAGCCGTGGGGGGGGAATGGGGCAATGCCGCCGCAGGGATCTGCTTCAGATTGAGCAGAGCTTGACGGATTTCCTCAGTGTCACGGGGGCGATCGAAGGGCCGGAAGGCCATCATGCGATCGATCAAATCGGCCAGAGACGGGGAAATGTGGGGAGCTTTTTTGCGCCAGCGGCCCTCCAGCGAATCAGTGTCATAGACCTCATCTTCTAAAAGGTGTTCCCCTGTTACCAAAAAAACAAAGGTGCGACCCAGGGCGTAGAAATCCGATTGGGGAACCGCCTGCCCCCGGTCTTGTTCGGGGGGGGTGTAACCAGCGGAACTGATGCGGGTGACACCGGGACCACTCAAGCGGGCCAGGTACGTTTGGGTCATCTCCCGTGCGGCTCCAAAATCGATCAGGACCAGTTGCCCGGACGATCGCAGCATGATGTTTTGGGGTTTGATGTCCCGATGAAAATAATGTTGTTGATGAACCAGATGTAAGACTTCTATTAACTGACTCAACCAGTTAATGGCTTGTTTTTCGTTGATGGGATGATTCCCCTGCTGGTGCATCCACTCCAACAGGTTCGGGCCGTCAATTTTCTCCATAAGAAAACAATGAAGGGGTTCGGCCTGTTCCCGTGGCAGGAATTGAAAATATCCGGGTTCATCGACCTTGGGAATTCCTGAATGGTGCAACCGACCGAGAACGAGCGCTTCTTGCTTGAACAATTCAACAATTTTGAGGTCGCGACCGTAGCTTTCCTTTAAGACTTTCAAAATTTTGGGGGTGCTGCGTTCGTAGGCTTCATAAACCAGCCCAAAGCCGCTCTTATCACTCAACAGTCGCATCACCCGATAACGCCCCAGGAGGAGAAGCCCCGAACCGCAACACTGGCAGAAGCGCTGGGTGTTGTTATTGGGATGGTCTGGTTGAGTGCAAGTGGGGTTGATGCAAAGGCTCATGATTAGAAATCACTATAGAAGGGCACCGGAAAATTGACGGATCGAAGGGGGTTTCTGTAACGATTGACGCAGCACAGGATAATGGGCTGGCTATCATGGCTAAATCAGGTCCTGAGATGCAGCAATATTCAAAGTGGAGGCACTGATGAGATCAACCCTACCATTCGTCAAACTCTTAGGTACGACAGCGGTTTTGCTGGGGCTTTCGCTTGCTTTTAGTGAAGCCAATCATGCCGCAAGTGGTTGTCCTTTTAGTAAGGCCAACAAGGCTGGTTCTCAAACAACAACAAATCTGTCCGCTCCCTCTTCCCAGTCTACTCAAGCCGTGAAAGGTGCAGGTGGACCCACGATCGTTTCCTCGACCGCTGCTGTCTCCGGTTCTGGCATGAACTGGGGAGTTACCGCGATCGGTGCGATCGGTGTTTTAGGGGTGGGTGGTCTGATGATTGATGGGGTCCGGAGAGTACGTCAGGCGAAAGCTGCTGTGCCTGTTGCGATGGAACCGTCCATTAGTGAACCCTTTGAAGCGTCTGTGTTCAAGATCGATGTTCCTCAAGAAGCGCTGCTGACTTCAAACTCCGAAGCCAAAGTTTCTGAGCGGGAATTAACCTCAGTTCGATAGCCAAAAACCTCTTCCTGTGAACCTCCGGTTTGACCGGAGGTTTTTTTATGCCGTGAAATGAAGTCTTGAAAGCAACCCGTTGACCTACCCTTGAGAAAAAGCCCAGTTTTGATTTCTATTCATGTTCTCTACCAGTTCTGCTCAATCCTCTCCTTTTTCAAAAGCAAAGCATCTAGTTTTGATTGGCGGAGGGCACAGCCATGCGATCGTCCTCCGCCAATTTGGGAAGAATCCGTTACCAGGGGCGCGAATCACGCTGATTAGTGAAGGTGTCGATACGCCCTATTCAGGAATGGTGCCGGGGTTGGTGGCAGGATTGTATGAGCGCTCGGCCTGTTACATCGATCTGCAATCACTGACTCAATTTTCAGGGGCGAATCTCATTGTGGATCGGGCGATCGGGCTGGATCTTCTACATCAACAAGTCTTATGCGCGAATCATCCGCCCATTCCATTTGATGTGCTTTCGATTAATACAGGCAGTACGCCCTCAGTGCCTCCGGTGCCAGGGGCAGAAGAATCGACCCATAGCATTCCCGTGAAACCGATCGGGAAGTTTTTGGAGTGCTGGAATCATGTTTTGGCGGCTGTGGAACAAACTCCAGAACACTCCCTGGTGATCGGGGTGGTGGGGGGCGGCGTTGGAGGTGTGGAAGTGATTCTCGCAATGCAACGGCGCTTGATGCAGCTTTTAGCGTCCCATCCAGGGGTTGGAGAACGGTTAGGGTTACATTTGTTCCATCGCGATCGGGAACTCCTAACCCAAAATCCGCCCTGGGTCCGGCGGCGCTTGACGCAATTGTTGAGCGATCGGGGGATTCAAATTCACCTGAAGGAACAGGTGAAGGATTTTGTCGATCGCCAGGTGCTTTGTGCGTCAGGGCTGACGGTTTCTTGTGATTATCTATTCTGGGTTACGGCGGCCCAGGCTCCGGACTGGCCCCGGCAGGCAGGGCTGAAGGTGGATGATCACGGATTTATTCAGGTGCAGGACACATTACAGTCTGTTTCCCATCCATTTGTGTTTGCAGTCGGAGATGCGGCAACGATGGTGAACCATCCGCGACCGAAGGCGGGGGTGTTTGCGGTGCGTCAGGGAAAACCTCTGGCGGAAAATTTGCGCCGAGTTTTACAGGGCCAGGTTCCCTGCCCGTTTTATCCCCAACAGCGATACCTCAGCTTGATCGGCACCAGCGAGCTTCAAGGTGGGGAGGAGAATCAAGCGATCGCCTCCTGGGGACCCTTTGCGGGTGGTCCCTGCCGTCTCCTGTGGGATTGGAAAGACCGGATTGATCGGCAATTTATGGCGCAATTTCAGAACTACCAGGGGCTACCAATCATTACAAAGGCAGACCAGTAATAGGGATGGGCGATTTCTCGAATGTTCCTGGGCGGTTGGCCTCCCGTCAGGGCCGTTCCTTTCAGGAGAGCCAGTTGCGATCGACGCAAGGCTTCGGCTTTAATGGGTGCCTGTTTCAGATTACGGTAAAACTCTTCCATCAAAACCAATGTGCCTCGATCGCTGACGTACCAGAGACTTCCCAGGGCTGATTTCACGCCCGACAGAACGGCTAATCCGGCAAAGCCCAGTTCGGCTTCCTCATCCCCCAATGCAGTTCGACAGGCGCTCAGAACCAGCAACTCAACCGGAGGATTACTCCAACCCAACTGGCGAATTTGGTCGAGCCGTAGTTGGGTATCCCACAACTGAAGAAAGGAGTTGCTCAATTCACCGGGTCTAAATTCTCCATGAGTTGCCAGGTGGATGATACCAAAGGGTCGCTCTTGCCGCTGGCGTTTCAGGTTGTTCAGGGTAAACCGCTCATTGACAAAGGACTGGCCTCCCCAGAGTTTTGTCACCTTCGCCAGTTCCAGGGGCACCGCAGGTAAGGGGGTGAATTTCTGAAATTTGGAAGCCCCCATCGCCAGCACTTGAGCGGTTCGGATATCTTCGTAGCGGGTGTCGGACAGACTCAGACTGGGCATCAATCCCACGCTATACCGTTCGATCAGGAATCCCTGACCGCTATGGAGAGCCGCGACGGGTAGGGATCGCAGTTTGCTATCCATGAGAAACACCAGATTATCAATTTGTTGAGCCTGTAAATCTGCTTCGATCGGCTGGAGAATCCAGCGATACAACTGTTGCGCGGGGAGCAGGTAACGGTTACTCCGGAAATCAGATGCCTCCCCCCGAAGCTCCTGGGCCTGATCGACCACCATCTTACGGGTAATGGTGCGGGATTGGCGCAGAACCGCTTTCCCATCTCCTGTTATCAAGAGGATTTGCAGCTTATCGCTATCTTTTTTGGGGAGGTCTGTATCGAGGGATCGCTGGGAGAGGGAACGATCGCGATTTTGCTTCAAGGTTGCCGATTTACCCTGAGCGGGTTGCTCCTGTTCATCCTGAATGACATCAGGCGTGAAGGTGACATAAATCAGAGCAGGTTTAACTCCGGTGGCGGCGGCGATTCTTCTCAGGGTTTGGCGAACTTCGGTGGGGGTTCGGATTTGTGGTTGGGGAATGCCCAGATAGGTTGCGAAATCTCTGGTAAACGTGCTTTCGATCGCCATCAACGCCTCATCCAACTCGTATGGCGGATACTCCGGAATATCCTGCCGTTGGGGAAGGTTGAGTTGCTGGAGATCGGACACAGGCACGTTTTGGGGGATGTTCTGGGGTGTAGCAGTTCCTCCCGTTCCTCCGTTGTTACGGGTGCCTCCTGTGGTCAACAGTTGAATCTCACTGGGGGGCGTACCCTGAATGTAGGTGCTGGGAAAAGCCTGAAGGGGTTGGATCTGGTTCGCAGTGCCCGTACTGATGCTGCCAGCGGTGCCATTCACTCTGGCATCTCCAACCGAGAACGGGACGTTTTGTGAACCGCCGCCATGCCGAATGGTGATCGATCCGCCCCTCGCCCCGCCAGCGGTGGAAATGCTGGCAACGGTGCCCGTCTGATCCGTAAAGGTTTCGCTGGCCCGGAAAAATCGTTCGGTCGTAATATCCACCGTTCCCCCCGCACTGGCGGCCCCACCCTGAGCATCAATGGATCGCACAACCACATCTCCTTGCGGGTCGATCAGAACATTCCCGCCACTGCTGACGGTCGATCGGGTCGTGATCGCTCCAGCGGTGATCGTAGTGCGGGCAATCAGGTTCACAGGGCCGCCTGGTCCGGTGGTAGAACGGGTATCTAGATCGCCTGTGGTTAATTGCCCCGTCTCACTGGTCAGGTTAATGCTGGTTCCGGCCTGAATATTTCCAGTTTGGATATCCTGGGTTGCCCGCATCTGGGCAGTATTGCGAACAGTGACAGCGGCAGCCGTAATCTGGTTGGCGGCTTCGATGGCAAGTCCCCCCAGCGGATTGGTGCGACCGATCGCCCCCAGTTGAACTGCTCCTGTCCCAGCATTGAGGGTGAGGTTGGCCCCGTTTGCACTGTCGATCGCCCCTGTGAGGGCTAAATTTCCCCTGGTGACGAGGCGAGTGTCTCCACTCAAAGTGACTGGAGTGCTGAGGGTGATCTGGTTTGCTGTGAGATTGCCCGTTAGGGTGCTGTTTCCGGTGGTGTCGCTTAAGGTTCCGGTTAAGGTTGCCGTGTTGTTGATAAAAGTATCGGTTGAGGGGCCGCCCTGGATGTTTTCGAATCCCGAAAAGCTGACTCCGTTGACGGTGCCGCTGTTGGTCCCCCTCAGAACCCAGAGATTATCGGTGTTGTTGCCGATCAGGGTTCCTGCTTGGCTTGCAGTTGCTAAAATCTGGGAAATATTGGTGAGACCGCTCAGGGTGCTCAAGTCCACAATCAGGGGAGGAACGACCGAAGAATAGTCGATCGCATTCACCCCGCCTCGCCCGTCGATCGCCCCCCGAAATTCTGCTCCTGTGGTGAATGCAAAGGTATCATTCGCTGCTCCACCCAGCAGGTTCTGAATATTGGCGAATCGAGTTCCGTTGAGAATGCCCGTTGTCGGACCTGTGAGAGTAAAGGTGTTCGCGGTCTCTGCTCCTGCCAGGGTATTGGTGCCCCCCGACCCATCGATGCCCCCTGTGAGACTCCCCCCGCTTTGCAAATTAAAGGTATCGTTGCCAGTTCCGCCTGTCAGGTTGGCGAAGTTGGTGAAGGCGAATCCATTGACGCTGCCTTGATTTTGGCCTGTGATCGTAAACGTGTTGGTTGTGTTGCGTCCGACTAATGTATTCGTAAAGGCGGGATTGGTGGGACCGATGACGGCTTCAATATTCGTGAGCGCTTCCAGGTTGAGGGTGAGGGAGCGGTTCAAGGCTGCATAGTTCAGGGTGTCTGTTCCGTCACCCCCATCGATTCCCCCGGCAAAGGCATCATTGCCCAGGACAAAGGTGTCATTACCACTCCCCCCCCTAAGATTCGTGGCTCGGAAATTAACCCCTGCCACACTCCCGGTATTGGTGCCCGTCAGGGTCCAGTTTGTGAGTTGGTTCGGACCCACGAAAGTACCCGCTGTTACGGTGGGAGCGATCGGAAAGGTTGCCCCGCCTCCCAGCGTGGCGGTTGCGGTACTATCGGCCCGCCCGATCGCAATTCCTGTCAGGGTCGTTCCCAATGCGGTCAGGTCGGTGAGGGTCAGGTCCAGGGCTGCGGTGTCGATCGTTCCCCCCATAATGATGTCTTGGGTAGGGGTGCTGGGCTGAAGGGTGAGGGAACCTGTTCCCTGAATCGTATTTGTCCCTCCCAGAAAATTGATCTCATTGCTACTGAGGGTCAGGTTCCCTGCTCCAAAATTGACCGGGCCAGTGGTGATGACATCGGGGGCTGTGAGGGCGATGGGACCTCCGGCACCAGCGGGATTACTGGAGTTGAGAACTCCGGCACTGGTGTCGATCGTTGTCCCAGTCAAGGTAATGGCTCCCCCACGAGTCAGGAGTCCTGCCGCCAAGGTCAGGGGTCCATTGCTTTGCAGGTTAACGGCTCCACCATTGGTTGAGAGGGCGGTTGGGGATAAGGCAGTCAGGTTAATTTGGCTGGGGCGAATCGTCGAGCCGATGAAGAATCCGGCCCCATTTGTCGTAATCCCCCCGGTTGCTGGAGTTCCCCCGGTCACGGTCACAATTCCCGGTGCATTGATAATCAGCGGGGTATCGATTCCGCCTCCGGCAGAACCGTAAAGCAGGTTCGTGGCATTGACCGTGACATTGCCCGCAGCCCTGAAATTAATGCCGCCCCCATTGCCCGCGCCACTATCCGCAGCCAGCAATCCACTGGTAACATTAATATCCCCAGTTTGACTGGTAATACTGATGGTGCCCGCGTTTCCGGTGGCACTTTGAGCGCTCAGGGAACCGTTAATCGTAACTCCGCCCCGTGAGTCGATCGTCACCGTTCCTGCCCGACCTGTCCCCCCATCGCTGTCGATTGCCACCCCGCCATTCCCGACCTGAATGGTGCCCGCTGGGAGATTGGAGTTCGGGAAATATTGGTTGGTCAGGAAAACGACGCGATCGGGAATATCAATGCCTGTCAGACTCCCAATCGAACCGATCGTAATGTTTGAACCTGTGGGGGTGCCTCCGAGTCCCGGTGCAGGGGTAAACGCACCTGTCCCACTCACCCCGGGAGTCCCAAAAACGGTGGTTCCGGCCCGCACATCCAGGGTCGGCTGACTCGTGCCGTCGATCGTAATGCCGCCGATCGTTTCCACCAGGGCATTGCCTGTCGTATCGGCAGCGGTGATGGTGACGTTTCCCGTGATGGTGACACTGCCCCCCGCCAGAATGTGCAGGGATGCCCCTGTGTAGCTGGCAAAGGTGACATCTCCACTGGCCCGGATAATGGGGTCATAGGGGCTGAACAGCCCTCCCAGGCTTCCGTCCAGTTGCTCAATTCGAAAATTTCCCCCAGTCCAGTAGTGGGCATCCCCCCCCACGGGAGTAGACGATCGCAACACCAGATCGCCCCCAGCATAGAAACCACTCCCCCGATGGTTCAGGGCGAAGATGTCAATTCCCTGGTTGCCCTGGAGGTACAGCCGTCCCCCGGCCTGAGCGATGAAGGGAGTGGTGACGCTATCGCGAATTTGAATCGTCTGATTTGCGAACAAGTTGAGGTCGCCGCTAGTTTGTAATTGGCTGCCAAAAAGGGTGAGGTTGCGATCGGCCCAGAGGGTTGCCGTTTGGGCGGTTGCGTTGCGGACCACCCCATCCCCGTTTTGTACCGTCAACCCGGACCCTGTGATTTGTACGACTCCATTTTCAACCGTTAACCCCGTTGCGCCGCCCAGGTTTCCCCCCGTGAGAAGTTGGGCGAGGGGGAGGGGTTGGAGGATGGGGCTTGGAGGGTGGGCTGAGGTGGGGAGGTCAAGGCTGAGGAGGGTGCCTGTTTGGGACAGGCGAACGAGCTTTTCTCCGGGAACGGCAGCGATCGTCAACTCGCCTTCTGGGGTGCTGATACTGCCTGTGTTTACCACAATCCCCCCCAGGAGGGTGATGGGCTGACCCGAACGGGCTGTGAGGGTTCCGGTGTTGAGAATGGCTCCCGGTTGGAGGGTGGCGAAGGCGAAACCATTGGGTTGGCCTAGCAAACGGCTGTAGTCAGTGGAACCAACTGCCTGAAACCAATCAGAACCAAACCCAATGCCAGTTGCAGTCGTTGCCGTGAAAGCAGCGGGTACGTTCAAGCTGGCCTGGGGACCAAAGACAATTCCAGCGGGATTCATGAGAAACAGATTGGTGTTGCCACCTGTCACTTGAATCAAACCGTTGATGAGGGAAGGATCTCCGCCGACCACTCTTCCCAAAATGTTTTGGAGTTGGGGATTGCTCAAGAAGTTGGCAATCTGCCCTGCATCCAAACCAAATTGCTGGAAGCTTTGAAACAGGTTCACCCCATCGGGAGAGAGTTGCCCTCCCCCAATGTCAAACTGATTCCCGTTCTGCTGAACGATCGTTCCCGTTCCATCGAAAGCGGGGGTAATCGATTGGGCGAGTAACGGGGAATGGGCAATCAGGGCTTGAAGCGCAAGGACTATGACAGCAGGCAAGACAATGGCATAACGCATACAGCTTTACAAGAACTTTAAGTGATTGCTGAATATGACATACCAATGTCCCACGCGACTATCAGGGCTAGAAGTGATCCTCCAAACATTTTTTGACAACTTTTTCCTTCCCTTCTCTCCCGATTTCTACGGAGAGAATATAAAGCTTTTCACCCCAAATCTAGTGTTCCGTCAGGAAAATTTTGACGGGTCGAAGACCCGCAAAATTTAACCCCAATCAATAACCTGAATTTTGGCTACCCGTCAATCATTGATTGACTGAACACTAGTTGGGAAAGAAGGAAACTGTGGACTTTACCGAGTCTGCTCTGCGTCAGGGATTTTCTGGCTAGCGCCTATCCATTCTTCAGCCATCCCAGACCGATCGCCCCCAGAATCGCCACCCCAAAAGCCAGCCGATACCAGACGAAAATCCAGGTGTTTTGGGTTTGTAGATAGCGGAGTAACCAGGCGATCGACAGGTAGGAAAAAATGCTTGCGGAAATCACGCCTGCGATGACGGGCAATATCCCTGCTTCCCCCAAGCCTGTTTCCAGCAACCCTTTCATCTCAACGAGTCCTGCCAGGGTAATGGCGGGAATGCCCAGCAGGAAGGAAAATCGAGCAGCGGCAGCCCGTTGTAGGCCGATAAATAGCCCAGCGGTCAGGGTAGATCCGGAGCGGGAGACTCCCGGCATCAAGGCCAATGCTTGAGCCAGCCCCATCCAGATGCCATCCTGCATGGTGACCTGCTCATAATCCCGCTTGCGCTGTCCCAGTTTCTCTGCCAAGCCCAATAAAAGAGACATGACGATCGAGGCGATGGCAATGGAGGCAAGACTGCGAACCGGAGCGTTATCAAAGTCAGGAACCAGGGCTTTGATCAGTAGCCCGACAACCACGATCGGAATTGTGCCGATCGCAATTCCAACCGCCATCCGGAAATCCGTTGAACCATAGTCTTTTTCCTGAATGGCTTTCAGACTCCCCCGTGCAACCTGGCTTAAATCCTGCCAGAAGTACCAGAGAACTGCGGCAATGCTACCCAACTGAATGACAGCGGTAAACGCAACCCCCGGATCGCCCATGCCCAATACGACTGGAACGACTTTGAGATGGGCGGTGCTACTGATGGGCAAAAATTCGGTTAACCCCTGTACCATTCCCAGCAAGATCGCTTCGAACAAGCTGACCGCTCCCTGCCCGGATGCCTGGGGAGGGGGTTCTGCTCCCCCCGGATTTGCCAGGGCATTGAGCAGAAACACTGCAAGGCCGATCGCACTGGCAAGGGTTACAAAACGAGATTGAGTTCGGGACATGGCGATTCGCAGAGATTCGACAGCTATAGCTTACCGACAAACTCTGAGGCTAGAAAACTTTTTATGGGGATGGAGGATGAGGGGCAGAGGATGGGGGGTAGGGGGATAAAGCCGTTTATGTAGCCTTGTCTTGATGTTCTCAGCAGATCGGATCTCTTTCGAAAATCTCAGTTATGATTGAATTATCTATCGATATCCCCCCCTGGGGCATTCCCCAACTTTACGTTGAGTAATGTAAACTTAGATAAAAATTATTAAGACTATAAATTTTGTTTAATCCTTCCTTACCTCCTTACACCCCTTCCGGTGCCGCCCCTGTGATAGCAGAGAGTTCGTCCCTGAGTTCCGGTTCCAGTTCTTCCCAGCACTCTTCTCGACAAATCGCGAATGCCCAAGTCTGGAAGTTTTTCACCGCAGCGATTTTTCTGGTTTCGGTGCCTGTCTTTATTCAGGCTCCCCTGGTGCGGATTGCACCGGGGCTAAGTCTCGTGATGACATTGTTGTTTGTGGGGTTAGGGTTTTGGCTTCTGGAAAGGCCAAAGCTGCAAACCTGGGGCGATTTGATGCTGGGGTTTAGCTGGAGTTGGTTGGCAGGGTCTCTTTACTGGGGCTGGCTTCGCTGGGAACCCCTGTGGCACATTCCAGTAGAGGCGATCGGGTTGCCTTTTGTTCTCCTCTCCCTCTGGCGGGGGACTGGCAAAGTGGGCAATCTGTTCTACCTGGGGTCTTTATTAGGAACCGTCATTACAGATCTTTACTTTTATATCGTCGATCTCATTCCCTATTGGCGACAACTCATGCAAGTGGAGCCAGAACTGGCCCTCCCAATTTTTCAAGGGGCGATTGCAACAGTAAAAACCCCCTGGGGGGTTGCCTGGATTGGGGTCCTGGCTCCCATGCTGCTACTGACAGGTATTCTTTCCCTGCGCTCCCAAACTCCTCACGGGTGGGCTTTTAGTGGAGCAGTTTTAGGGACTATCCTGGTCGATAGCCTCTTCTGGTTTGCCGCAGCCGTCGCCTGAGCAGCATTTGAACAAGAATCAAGGGTATGTTGAATGTACCCCTAAATTCTTCTCTTGCAAGAGACGTTCCCCCCGGAGCGTCTCTCTTTTAGCATTGGTCTTCTCCTGTCTCGGTAATTGAGCGCTCAACCTTTCTTGATCCCATGAGTTATAGTTGCTATTGATTGACTTGAACAACTGAGGAAAATCATCAAAACCTTCCGGAAGTTGTTCTAAACCGATTGTTTACCCTACATGCCCATTGGCAAAGGCTATTTTTTATCGTCTGTGTCAAGCACTCCATCCACCCCTCATCTCGTCCTCCACACTGAGACAGGTAATCGTTACCTGCCACTGGTTGGTGGCAATTGTTGGACCTTTGGAAGAAGTGACGATAATAACTTTGTCCTGCCCGATCGTTGGATTTCCCGCAACCATGCCATGTTGCAGTGCATGGAAACAGGCGAATATTATTTGATCGACCTGGGGAGTCGCAACGGGTCTTTTGTAAACGGTCGTCGGGTTAGCATTCCAGTCACTTTACGGAACGGGGATTTACTCACCTTTGGGCAAACGGAAATGGGGTTTTATTGCCCACCGAATGAGCAAACTGGCGATACCTCAACCGGAACAACGGATAAAGAATTCACGGCAACCGCAATTCTCCATGTGCGACGGCTCATTTCTGTGATGGTCGTGGACATTCGGAACTTCACAGGGCTGACTCGCCAGACGGACGAAAAGATTTTGTCTGAAGTGATTGGAACCTGGTTTCGCCATGCAGGAAACATCATCCGCCAATATGGGAGTTGGGTAGACAAGTACATTGGGGATGCGGTGATGGCTGTTTGGATTCATGGGACGGAGAATGTCGGCGAAGATGAGATGCTCCGAGTGCTCCATGCCGTCCATGCCCTCCATAAAATGACCAGCGACCTGCATAACCAATACCCCCTTCCCTTTCCGCTCAGGGTGGGAGCCGGAATTAATACGGGGTTTGCGATGGTCGGGAATACGGGCACTGGCGATCGGCCTGACTATACCGCCCTGGGGGATACGGTCAATGCTGCATTTCGCCTCGAAACTTCAACGAAACAGATTGGGCTGGATGTCGCTCTGGGGCAGACGACCTACAATTACCTTGCCCCCCTGAAGCCCACTGTTGAGGTGTTTAAGGAACATGTCGTGGATCTGAAAGGGTACGATACCCCCACCATCACATACGCTTGTTCCTTCGATAATCTTGGTTACTTTTTAGATGCCGTGAGTGCAGAGCATAGTAAGAACTACTAATGCCAACACCGCGAAAAAAAGTGTCACGGCTTGCGCTAACCTAGACTCTAGCTGTTTTTTAATCACGTTAAGCATTTTCATCTCACTCAGGGATGAAAACTGTTTGACTTTAAGACAAATAGAAAGATGATGTTGGAGGGAGGTCTGGCTCGATGAAGCGTTTGACTCGCTGGATTGCAGTTCTCAGTCTGGTAGTGGGTTGTCTGGGTTGGTTGACTATGCCCCAATCCGCTACTGCTAGTAACTTGAATTCTTTCATGTTCCGCCCTGCGCCTGTTTTGGCAGCAGAGCCGATTCGGAATGTGATGGACGACAAACTCAAAACCGAATTTGGTAAAAAAATCGACCTGAATAATACAAACGTTCGAGCTTTTATGCAATATCCAGGGATGTATCCCACTCTGGCAAAACTGATTGTTAAGAATGCTCCTTTCGAGTCTGTTGAAGATGTCCTCAACATGGAAGGGCTAACCGATCGTCAGAAGGAAACCTTGAAAAATAACTTCAAAAACTTCACAACCAGTTCCCCTGAGGATGCCCTGGTAGAAGGGGGCGATCGTTACAATAACGGCATCTATCGCTAAGATTTTTGCGTTTTGAAATACCTGTAGGGACATGAGCGATCGGGTTCCTACAGGTATTATTTTTTGATTTGCTTTTTTGATGGGTTTCCCCGTTCTGCAAAAACATCTCTTAAAATCTTGACTTTGCTAAATTCTCAAGCCCAAACCGTTCCTCCTCCAGACTTCTCTAAGGTTCCGTTTGATGTGCTTGTGGTAGGGGCTGGAGCGGCGGGACTGTACGCAGCGCTCTGCTTACCACAATCCCTCAGAGTCGGTCTGCTCTCCAAAGATACCCTTTCCCTGTCTGCGAGTGATTGGGCACAGGGGGGAATTGCAGCCGTGATCGACCCCCAGGATTCAACTGATTCCCATCTTCAGGATACGCTTCAGGCGGGGGCAGGACTGTGTGATGTTAGCCCAGTACGCTTTCTGGTGGAACATGCGTCAGATTGCATTTACCAATTAGTTGAGATGGGGGTCGCCTTCGATCGCCATGAAGGGGGGTTAGCTCTGACGCTAGAAGCGGCCCATTCCCACCGTCGCGTACTGCACGCAGCAGATACGACAGGGCGGGCGGTAGTGACTGCTCTGACGGCCCAGGTTTTAAACCGCGAGAATATTCAAGTGCTTTCCCAGGCGTTTGTACTGGATCTTTGGCTGGATGCCGATCGCTCTACCTGTCAGGGAGTTTGTTTGTTGTATGGGAACCAAATTCTCTGGCTGCCAGCGCGGGCAGTGGTGCTGGCGACGGGGGGAGGGGGGCAGGTTTTTGCCCAAACGACCAATCCCACTTTGAGTACAGGAGATGGGGTGGCGATCGCCTGGAGATCCGGCGCGATCCTCCGAGATCTGGAGTTTGTGCAGTTCCATCCCACTGCCCTGAACAAATCCAGTGCCCCCCACTTTTTGATTAGTGAAGCGGTGCGGGGAGAAGGGGCCCATCTGGTCAATGCGGAAGGGCGGCGCTTTGCCTTTGATTACCATCCGGCGGGGGAATTGGCCCCTCGCGATGTCGTCAGTCGGGCGATCTACAGTTACTTACAGACGATCGCTGCCAATCCCAATGAACCCCATGTGTGGCTCGATCTCCGCCCCATTCCACCGGATAAAATTCGCCATCGCTTTCCCAACATTTTGGAAATTTGTCAGAAATGGGGGGTGGATGGGTTGCGTGAGCCGATTCCAGTTGCCCCAGCGGCCCATTACTGGATGGGGGGAATTGCTGCGGACACCCAAAGTTGCACGTCGATCGCAGGTCTCTATGCGGTTGGGGAAACTGCCAGCACGGGTGTCCATGGCGCGAATCGGCTAGCAAGTAATTCCCTTCTGGAATGTATTGTGTATGGCGCACAATTGGCCCACATTCATCTCCACCCTGAAACCGTTTCCCTGCCACAACTTCCGTCCCAAACCCTGAATTTGGGCGAGGATGAGACGTTGCAGCGTACTCTGGCCCAGTTGCGATCGGATCTGCCCCGCTTAGTCTGGGGGAGTGCCGGGGTCTGCCGGGAGGGGGCAATTTTAGAGACCGCGATCGACCAGGTAAACCAGTGGCAGCGAGACTTGCAAGCTCTACTCCTCACCCAAACCATCCGTTCCCTGGCTCCTGGTCAGACGATCGATCTGGAGGGGGTGCAAACCTCTTCCCTCGTTCGCCTGTGGGGAGAAACGGCAAACTTGTTAGACATTGCATCTCTGATCCTCAAAAGTGCCCTCTTTCGAACCGAGAGCCGGGGTGGGCACTATCGGCTAGACTATCCTCAGACTGAACCCCAATGGCAAGTGCATACACTCGTGCAACATCAGCACTGGTGGACGGCTCCCATTAAAGCGCCCTGACAACCCGATGCGTTCCTATGCGTAATGACGATCGCGAAACTATCCTCTGGGAAGGAACCCCCTCCCAACTGACCAACCTGGGAACCTTTGTCCTGTGCAGCTTTGTTTTTGGCCTGATTCTGGCGGTGCTGGTGGCTGTGAGTCGCTGGCTCCGTATCGATTCTCCAGACCTGAGAAAGGGATTGATCCTCGTGTTAACGCTGGGTCTTGCGTTGCCGATCCTGGTAGCCCTCTGGAAATGGTTGCAGGTCCAGAGTCAGCGGTATCAGGTGACAACAGAACGAATTTTCGTCTCTTATGGTATTTTTATGCGTCAGACCGATGAGGTGGAACTCTTCCGCGTTCGGGATGTTTCGTTTACCCAAACCCTGTTTTTACGTTTGTTTTCCCTGAGCAACCTCACCCTGATGACCACCGATCCCTCCCACCAGGCGATCGTCCTCAAGGCCATTCCCCAAGCCCGTGCCCTGTGGGATCGCATTCGTCAGCACTCAGAACTGTGTCGGCGGCGGAAAGGAATTTCAGAGGTTGACTTTACCTAGTGCCGTTACGATAGGAACTGTAAACCCTGGTAATGCGATTGGAAACCCTTCATGAGCCTCGTAATTTTATATTGGGTCTTGATTGTCGTAATGCTGGTGGGCATTGTCGGGGCGGTGGTTCCTGGGATTCCCGGTCCCAGTCTGATTCTGGTCTCAATTCTAATTTGGGGATTTGCGACGGGTTTTTCGGGCATTGGTTGGCAGATGGCAGTGGTCGTGATTGTGCTGTTTTTGAGTGCTGCGATCGAATTTCTGGCGGGATATTGGGGGGCCAAGCAGGTCGGGGCGAGTAACTGGAGCCAATATGGGGCCGTGATTGGGATGGTTTTCGGCTTCCTGGGGTTGCTTCCGGCTCTGCCCATTGGGGGACCCTTGGTCGGGTTGTTGGTGGGTCCGTTTCTGGGCGCTTTTGTGGGCGAATTCCTATACCGCAAAGAAATGGAACTGGTTCCCCGTAGTAAGTTGTCCTTAAAAGCCAGCCTTGCAGTGGTGATTGGGTCGCTCGTCGGGAACTTAATTGAGGGTATTCTGGCCCTGGTTGCAGTTCTAATTTTTATCTTTGCAACTTGGGGACAGGTGTATGGTGGCTAACTAGGGGACATGCAACGAAATAACATACCTATGGATCGGGTTTCGACTTCGCTCAACCCGCGCAAGGTTGAGGGCTGAGCAAAGTCGAAGCCCGGTGACTGATACTTTATTCATTTGTAAATCCCTGGCTTTTCGGAACCCCTTGACAGGAGGAAAGCTCGTCTGGTGTTTTAAAAGGACTAGCGTAATGAGTTTGGTTTTGTGAAATACTTTTTTCTGTCTGACGGTTGGACGATCGGGCGCGTTTGGGAACTGAGTGGCCTGTGGAATGAAAATATCTGGCGACGCAAGCCAGACATTCAGCGGATGAGCCTGGGGATTTTGGAGCAAAATGAAAAGCTCTGGCTGTACCAGGTAGAAGACGCGGTGCTGATGGTAGAGGTGAAGCCGATGGAGACAACCCCCGTCTCAGGAGATATCCAGGCGATCGGGCAAGTCGTTCTCAAACGGTTGATTGGTCCGGAACAGGCGATCGAAAAGCTTTCAACCGCTGAACAGGTCTTTCAGGGAGCAAGTTCCAGCTTAACCATTCAATAGCAAATGTCTCTGCCCCGAAATAATATTTCGGGG
>JANRKG010000384.1:0-3729 GCA_033763635.1 Leptolyngbyaceae cyanobacterium bins.59 | reverse complement strand
CCCCCTTCCAACCGCCCCCGTACCGCCCCCGACCACCCCTGTCTTTCCCACATCCCTGATCCCTCTGAAACGTCCCACTCCCCTCCTCCTTCCCCAGGGGCTACGAACCTGGTGGGGGAATCTCAACTTTGGTCCCAAACTGCTGATCTTGCTATTTGGAGCCACGGTAATTCCCGTGGTCGCAGTGACCCAGACTTCGGTACTGGTGACTCAATGGACAGGACAACAGCAGTTTAATCAGCAACTCCAGGGGGATCTGAATACCCTGGAGGAAGAGTATATCCTTGCCATCCGGGATGACAGTCTGGCAGATGCGGAAACCCTTGCTGGATTTGTCGAACTGAATCAAATTAACCCGAACGATCCCAAACAGGTTTCCACGAATCAGGTATACCTTACGACCCTGGTTCAGCAGGGCACCACCGCCGAAGACCGAATCCGGGCAGGGACAACCAAGAGTTTCTGGATTCTAACCAATGCTCAGGGAAAAACGATCGCCCAATCGGCTAAGACTCCCCAGGAGAAAACGGACGATGCAGGATATCCCCTGCTACCTGAGCCAGGGCAGCGGGTGAAACCTGAGGACTTTGATAATTTCATTACCACCCCTGGGATCAGCCTGGGAGAACTGGCGATCGTCAAACAGGCTCTGCAAACCAATCGCCCTGTGAGTGGGGTAGAACTGATTCCCTGGAACACCCTGAACCTTTTAGGGTTGGGGGTCCAGGCTTCCGTTTGGTCCAGGACGGAGGCGGTGGGAGCAGGAAGTCGCGAGGGCTACCAACCAGGGTTAGCCGCGATGGCGGTCCACCCCATTCGCGATCGGAATCAGCGGCTTCAGGGTATGGCGATCGTCGGTATCCTCTTTAACCGCAGCCATGCCCTGGTAGATTATGCCCATCAGAACCACCAGATCCCAACGCTCTCCATCTACTCTGGAGCAATGCGGATCAGTACCAATGTCCCTTTTACGGATAACAAAACACGGGCGATCGGCACCTTCCTTCCAGACAAAATCAAAAGTCAGGTTTTAGAGCAGGGCCAGGAAGCCACTGGAACGGAACGCATTAACCATCAAGAATTTCGGGTTTTGTATCGGCCCCTGTATGACCATCGCCGCTCTGCTGATCGCACCGTGAAGCCCGTCGGGTTAATTGCGGTCGGGCGGCCCCTGACGGAGTTACAGGCAACCCTGGTCCGTCAACAATTCATTGGGTTTGCCATTGGGGGAGTGATGTTGCTGTTAGCAGGGGGAATTGCGATCCCCATTGCCAATGCCTTTGCATTCTCCCTGCGGAACCTGGCCCGCTTCGCCCAGCAGATTGGCAGTGGGGCAGGGGGAACTCGCCTGGAAACCAGCGATCGAACAGATGAAATTGGAATTCTGGCCCGCGAGTTGAACGACATGGCAAGCAGCATTGAAACCAATATGCAACAGATGCGGGAGCAAGAAGAACAGGAGCGGCAGGAAGCAGAACGTCAGCGTCGAGAGAAGGAGCGCTTGCAATCGGGGGTGGTGGAACTGCTGCTCCAAATTGAAGGTGCCCAAAAAGGGGACTTGACAGTGCAGGCTCCGGTCACGGCTGGGGAAGTGGGATCGATCGCCGATGCCTTTAATGCCACGATTCGTAGTTTGCGTCAGATCGTGATGCAGGTGAAAGTCGTCACCAGTGAGGTGAACAACCTCGCCCAGCGCAGTGAACTCTCTGTACGCCAGTTATCCCAGGAAGCGTTGCAGCAATCCTCCCAGGTGACCCATGCCCTTGCCTCCGTCAGTGCCATTGCCAGCTTGAGTCAGCAAATGGCCCATGCAACTCAGGAAACGGCAGCGATCGCCCAGCAAACGGCAGCGGCAGCCCACGAGGGCGATGGGGCGATGGAGAAAACGGTGGTCAGCATGGACAAGATTCGAACGGCGGTGGGCAATACAGCAAAACGGGCGAAACGACTTGCGGAATCTTCCCAGGAGATTTCCCAAATTCTGGCCCTGATCTCCGGCATTTCGGAACGGGCAAACCTGCTGGCCTTTAATGCGGCGATCGAAGCGGCGCGGGCCGGAGAAAAGGGGCAGGGGTTCAAGCAGGTGGCAGAAGAAGTGCGGGGACTGGCCCAGCAAGTGACCGACTCAGCGCGGGACATTGAATTGCTGATCAGCGGCATTCAAAAAGAAACCGCAGCGGTGCTCAACGGGATGGAATCCGGAACCTCGGAAGTGGTGGTCGGAACTCAACTGATTTATCAGACCCAAGAAATCTTGCAGGGGCTGACGGCCCTCAGCCAACAGATTAACCAGTACATGCAGGGAATTGCCCTGAACACGGTGGACCAAACCCAGGCTTCCCAACAGGTCAATCAAACGATGGAGCAAGTGGCTCAGGTGGCCCGTCAAACGTCCGATGAAGCTCAAACCGTTGTGTCGTCTCTTCAGGAGTTAGTCAACCAGGTTGAAACCCTGGAAGCTTCCGTTGCCCAGTTCCAGGTTGAACACGCTTAACCTCATTTCCCTGCCCTATTTCCAAACCCCCCTATGAAAACCGTATTTGTTGTTGAAGATGGTCACGCCGAGCAACGGATTGTTCAAGCCCTGCTCACCCAGGCTGGATTTGAAGTTGTGATCGCCAGCAATGGGGATGAGGCATGGCAATGGCTCCATGCCAATCCCACTCCGAATCTCATCCTGCTGGATATCGTCATGCCCGGAAAAAGCGGCCTGGAACTCTGCCGCATGATTCAGGAAACGCCTGAATTCAACAAAATTCCGATCGTTTTTTGCAGTTCAAAAAGTGAAGAGTTCGATCGCTTCTGGGCCTTACGCCAGGGAGCCAAGGCATACATTGTGAAACCCTATGCGCCTAAAGAACTGTTGGATACGGTTTACCAGTATGTGCAGTAAGGGCGATCAGTCATGGGGCATGGTGAATGGGAAATAGTTCGGCAGACTGAATCCCAAACTTTTCGCTGCGCCTCCGCCATTTCCTTTTCGCCATCCCAGTTCGCATCTACCTAAGTTATGAAAAGCATCCTCATTGTTGAAGACACCCCAACAGACCAGCGAATGATGACCGGATTCTTGACCCAGGCAGGGTTTGGCGTGACGACGGCAACTTCCGTGGATGAAGCATGGCAATGGTTGCAAACCCATCCTTCCCCCGATCTGATCATTCTAGACATTGTGATGCCCGACAAGAGTGGATTGGAACTCTGCCGCATGGTGCAAACGGATGCCCAACTGAAATCGATCCCCATTATTTTTTGTAGTTGTAAAGGGGAAGAATTCGATCGCTTCTGGGCCTTACGTCAGGGTGGAAAAGCTTATATCGTCAAACCTTTCGCGCCAAAGGAATTTCTAGACACGGTTTACCAACACGTCCACTGAGTTTTCCCCATTCCACCATGAACACCGATCGTTCCCGCCCCTCCCCTAATTCTGTAACCCCTGAACCCTCTGGAATGGTTTCAGCGGATGACTTGTTGAGTCGGTTGCTTACAGCAAGCAGCCTCGAACAATCGGGGCAGATCAACGAAGCCGTCAGCCTCTATCAAGACATTATTGCCCTTGATCCCGAAGGCACCTACGGCAAAAGCGCAGAACGGGCCCTCGCAGCCATCCCCTCCATTCCCCGTCCCTCCGTCTCCCTATCTCCTTCTCTGCCCGTCCCCCCGTCTCCTCTCCCCGGTCCCCCCGGCCCCCCGCCGCTCTCCGGGCTTATTTAAACCTGGGAAAACACC
>JANRKG010000383.1:0-6830 GCA_033763635.1 Leptolyngbyaceae cyanobacterium bins.59 | reverse complement strand
CCGCCTTGATTTGGGTCGATCAGATCGAACTGGGGAAAAATACCTGTTGTTTCCGAAATGATGATGTTCTTGGGATCGAGTAACAGAGTTCCATTCCGCCCATTCGTTGCACCGACTTCAACCTGGCCTCCCATCCCCAGGCTTTCTTGCCCAGAGACTTCTACAAAACCGCCCTCTCCGCTCTGTAGCCCTCCCCGTGCCTGAATTGTTCCTGCGAACTCCGTTTTTTGATTCGACCAGACGATTACCCGCCCCCCTGAGCCGTTCTGGAATGCATTCGCCTGGAGGGTCGTGGAAAAGTTGAGGGTGGTGCGATCGGCATTGGGAACCACCGGATTCTTCCCCTGAAAATCGCCCCCGACGAGAATGGTGCCGCCGCCCTGTACCCCGTTTGCCCGAATTTGCGCGTCATACAAATCAAGCTGTTGCCCCAGGATTTGCACCGTCCCGCCCTGCTGCCCACTGGCATCGATCTGCCCAGAGAGGAACAATCCTGGAGTCACTGAAGGGGAGAAACGGGTTCCCCCCTGGAACTGCACTGTTCCCCCTTTGCCCTGACTGCCTCCTTGCACCGAGATCAGCCCACTCGTGGTTTGAATTCCCCGTTCTTGTAACTGGATTTGGACCTGGCCCCCTGCATCCCGTTGCCCATCGGCGCGCATTTGTCCCGTTTGCAGCAGCCGATCGCCCTCCACCCGAATCGTTCCGCCACTGCTCCCGGAAGCATTCACCTGCCCATCAAGCACGGCTACTTTGGCGGAAATCTGCACCATTCCTCCCTGCGCGTTGGAACTGGAAACATCAATCTTGCCGGACTGCACGATCAACCCCGGATGATTAGAAACGTTCCCTGTCAACAATTCTGGCAGAGTCAGCGGGGTGAGAGGGAAGGGAGACTGAAGCGTTTCCCGATCCTGGAGGGGCAGATCGAGGCTCAACACACTTCCTTCCTGGGAAAGCCGTACCCACCGATCGCCCGGAAGGGCGGCGATCGTCACTTTTCCGCCCGGAGTGGCGATCGTTCCTGTGTTCACCACCGTCCCACCGATCAGGGTGACACTTTGGCCCGGAGCAGCGACCAGGGTTCCGGCATTGGCGATCGGCCCTGCTTGCAACAAGGCAAACCCGTCAGGGTTGCCAACCAATGAACTGTAGGGATTCGCACCGTAAGCGCTCCACCACTGATCGCCAAATCGCATTCCAGTTGCGGTGGTAGCAGTAAAAGCAGCGGGCACATTCAAGCTGGCATTCGGGCCAAACAGAATTCCTGCTGGATTGAGTAAGAATAGGTTGGAATTTCCCCCTGTCACTTGAATCAGGCCATTGATAACCGATGGATCTCCCCCCGCCACTCTGCCTAAGATATTTTGAATTTGGGGATTAGAGATAAAGTTCGCAATTTGATTGGCATCCAGGCCAAACTGCTGAAAACTGTGGAACAGGTTAGCCCGATCGCTCGATAGGGTTCCTCCTGTGATGTCAAACTGGTTGCCCTGGGGAGTTACGATCGTCCCCGTTCCATCCCTGGCTGGGGCAATAGATTGAGTCCTGGCAGAAGGGGCTACCAATCCAGCCATTAATATCAAGAAAAACAGAGTTTTATGAATCAGATTTAATGAATATATGTTGTATTTCAGGAAGTGAATCAAGTAATTAAAAAATAGACTCAGGAAAGTCAATTGAAGGGAATATTCAGAACTTATTTTTTTCTTGGAGTTGAGCCTTTTAGCTTGCCTGTTGTTGCGTTTGACAAAGCTAATTACTGAAAATACAGTCGTTTTTTTTGGCGTTTCTTTTGGCAGCATAAACTGCCTCCTTGTAATTGAAAAATGGTCTATTACCCACTTTCCATAAATATACTTATTTAACAGAAAAGAGGCCATCGTATAACTGCTGAAAACCTACTTTGTAAAGTGCACCTTTAGCACTAGGTAATTAAGATTTCTGTGACAAATAGAAATGCCAAAATTTGAATCAATAAAGCAATATTTCTTATTAAAAAACGAACCCGTAAGTTGAACGAAGTCGAAACTCACGGGTGTATTGAATCGCAACAATCACTTACTCTTTTGCCCTATTCTTCATCCTCAAACGTTACCAGCTTCAGGTAATCGGGATTCACCAGTAACTCCTTCGCCAGCAAATATCCGGCGATTGTCCAGGTCTGATACTTACGCGCTTCTTTGCCAATCAAACGACCATCCGGCCCATCGTAGTATTCAGGCCAGTGATCGATCAGCAATCGACGTTCGGCAATGGCGATCGCATGGTGGGCGAGTTCAGCCCGACCCATTTTGCGGGCGGCGGCTGTGAGAATCCAGAGGAGAACGGGCCAACTCCCGCCATTGTGGTACGACCAGGGGCGATTTTTTGGGTCACATCCGGTGATAATTCGCCATTCCACATCTTCCAGAGCGGGATAGCACAGCTTCATGGGCATGTGGCTGATCAGATCGCTCCAGCGGAGTTCGATCAAGTTTAAAATGCGGTGGGATTGTGCTTCATCCGCAAGGCAGGAAAGGATAGCGATCAGGTTTCCCAGGGAGAAAAAGCGACAATCTAACTGGGAGGGGCCTAAATTTCCTGCCAGGTAGCCCCCAGCTTCGGGCATCCACTTCGCCAACCAATAAAAGGGAATGGAATCTGAATAGATATTGAACTGGTTGAGGGCCGTTTCTCCGTATTCCTCCACTCGATAGCGATAGATGACATTCAGGCGATCGGAATCCAGCCAGTAGTGTTTCCGAATCTGTTCCCGCAGGGGTCCCAGTCGGCTTTGAACGGCTCGGAGAATGGGCTGATTCTCGGAGTTAGGAGTTAAAAGGTTTGCACTGATCCGCAATGCCCCATAGAAAAGGGATTGGATATCGAGCGGGTGCCCATACAAGCCCATGCGGCGATCGATCATACTGGCTCCATCCGGCACCAACACCATCGGGTACATGTCAAACCGAGTCACGAGACACAGTTCCATGATGAGCCGAATGCCTTCTTGAAAGTCACTTCGCTTTGCCAGAGCGATATCTCCCGTCGCAATGACGTAGGCCCGGAGGAGCCAGATCCACCAGAGACAAGCATCCGCTGGAGCCACTCGCCCGATCGCATGCTCTCCAAAATCTGCTTTGAGAAACTCCTGACCGTGCAGTGCTTCAACCTTAAAACTGGCAGGAATGAGTCCCCGACTTGGCTTGGAGGGGTCCAGTTGCCCCGCCTTGGGTTGTAGTTTGAGGGATTCTTCTAGAAAATTACGAACAATCTCCGCTCGCCCTTTGATCAAAAATAACAGGGCCGAAGAAACAAAGTCGCGGATGAAACACTGATCGTAGTTCAGGGCAACGGTGTCGGGATCTCGTGCGGCGATCGTCCCAATCGGTTGCCCTTGATAGTAAATAATGGACCTTTCGAGCGCTTCCCACCCCTGTTGTTCGACTGTGACCGATCGTTCACCCAACCCTCAGCCCTCTCTTTCGTTAAAAATCGTTTTAACAAGGGTTATGGTAGAGCAACCAGATCAGAAGATTCATCAACCGGAAGCCGAAGTTATTGCCATTTTTAATTGATCTCTGACAAATTTATCGCAACTTCATGAACCGCCTTGCCTGCCATCTTTCCAGTTGCTAGAAACCGCAGGTGTCAGCCCACCCAGGGTTATAGGACGGTACAGGAGATTTGGACGACAGCATTTCCTGAAGGCTCGTTTCCAGTTCAACCTGGCGAACGAAGCGATTGTAGTTTTGGACGATATCTTTTCGTTCTTCCAGATTTAATCTGTCATACCACAACCAGAACAGATCCCGTGCGTTTACACTGCTTGGAATGTTAGACATTGGAATGTTAGACATCCTGGTTTTCCTTTCCCGGTTCTATCCTTGAACAACTCTAAGGTAGTCATTAAAAGTGAAAAACTCAGGAAGATTTGGTAGGGTTTATGAGTCTACCAAAAGTTGGTTTTTCGAACTTTTTTTCGCCATCGGATTGAATTGTCACGAATGAGTGCAGAACAAGTCATTATCAAACTCGACCAATTTTTAAAGCTTGTGGGAGCCGTCCAAACGGGTGGAGAAGCCAAAGTCATCATCCAGTCGGGAGAGGTGCAGGTGAATGATGAAGTGGAAACCCGACGAGGCCGCAAACTGGTGACGGGCGATCGGGTCGTTGCGTATGGACAAACCTATCGGGTGGAGCTATAGGGAAGGCAGAGGGCAGAAGGGAATGACAAGCTTTGTAAAGAGCAAAAAGATTGGGAACGAGTACGAACACAAAAAAATCCCCAGATTGTTACAAATCCGGGGTGTTTGATTTTATGCTCAGTTGATCCGTAAATCTGGGTTGTCCTGAAATCGGGTTCAACAGAAACCGATGGTTATCCTAAAGATATCGGCTTACCCCATCAAAATGACGCGATCGATCACATGGATCACACCATTATCGGCTTCCACGTCTGCCGCAATCACCGTTGCGTTTTTCACTTCAAAGCCATCGGACAGGTCAACCGGAATTGTCGATCCTTCAACCGAGGTTAGAGATTTGAGTTTGGCAATGTCAGAGGACATTAATTTGCCAGGAACAACGTGATAGCAAAGAATGCGGGTGAGTTGGGGGATGTTTTGCACCAGAGTGGTGATTGTTCCGGGAGGAAGTTTGGCAAAAGCATCATCCACCGGAGCGAAGACAGTAAATGGCCCTGGTCCCTTCAAAACATCGACTAACCCCGCTGCCTGAACTGCTGTCACCAGGGTTTTGAATGAGTCTGAACCTACTGCAATATCAACAATGTCAGCCATTGATCACTATCCTGTAAAAATTGATTTGCTTACCCATTACCCATTACCGATATTCCTGATTTTGAATGCTCCGTAACCGTGCCTCAGGCCGCTTGAACCGATCCATTTGGGCTTCAAAGAACTTGCGGTTTGCCATCAGATGCTTTGGATTGGGGTCATCCAGGGGATAGAGTAAAGCGGTTCTCAAGGCTTGAATCACAGCGGAAGTGACACAGTACATCGATCGCTGAAAGGTAATTCCCAACTGAATCAGCATGTCATCTTCTCCCCGACAAAACTTCTGGTAATAGTCCAACAGATAAGGGGGAAGAAAATGCAACATGTCCTGCATCAGAAGCGTGGGGGGAATGCCAGCGGTTCCTACTGGGAATACGTCTGCATAGAGAATGCCATAGTGGAAGTCCTTCTGGTCACTGGGAACCTGGTTTGCCTGGGCATTGTAAGACTTCGTGCCCCGGAAGGGAGAGGTGCGATAGAACACAGCTTCTACGTAAGGCAGTGCTGCTTCGTACAGCCACATGAACCCCTTCGACTTGGGAATAATTTCGTAGCATTCCCCATCGATGTAGACATGGTGATAAATGGGTCGTCCGGCGATGGCAAAAATTCCATTCACCAGGAAGTTCATTGCATCTGGAACACCCTTGAACCCGCCTTCATCATAAATGTCAGACATCTCGAAGAAAACGGGAGCCATCACTTCCCAGAACAAACCTAAATTCGCGTAGTACGACATCTGGCGGCACTGTTCCAGGAACATCTCAGGAAAGGCTTTGTAGAGACCCATCATCACCGGATTGCGCTTGAAGTAGGCTTTGATCGCCCGGTCTGCATTTGCCCGATATTCCTCACTGTCGAGATAAGCATCAAAACGGTTCACAGGGGCGTACATATTGCGGTGCCAGAGCATCGCCCGCATGCATTCCTCCGCGAATTCCATGTTGACGCGATCGTGCCACAGGTGATGGAACAGCTTGGGCATCTTCGTGGTTTCCCCTTTCTCCATAAAGTCCAGGAGTTCGGGGTGAGCCGTTGCCCGACCACGCCAGATCCGCAAATCCGCCGTGTCTCCCGCATAGTGATTCGGGAGGTCCAGGTATTCCTGGGGAATGAAGTATTTGAAGAAGGGGAAGGGATTCAGGAATACCCGCTCCCCGATGTAGAGCAGATCGCGCCAGTAGAAATCCATTGGGACGGCATACGCCTTGTAGATGCCGATAATCTGCATCAAGTTCTCAGGCGTATCGGGAAGCATCGCACCGCCCGCTTCCAGGCGATGGATGATGTCAGCATATTCGTGTTGGGAAGGAGGCAGAACTGGTCTTTGCAGCGTTACGGTAGTCATAAGCGTTAATTGGCGTAGAGACTCGACTTTTCCCGTCTATCAAGTTGGCAGAATTAGAGTTTGAGCGAACCGAGCATCCCGATCGGGTGCTAGGGCAGGGGAACGCGATCGTTCAATGCAACCTGGGTTGTTTTAACAGGCAGCATGGTAATCAAGCTATTTGCGGTCGGCTCACTCCAGCGAAGTAACCAGGACGGCTGAATTCCCAGTAAGAAGATAACCCCCGCCAAAATGAGGGCTGGAGCTTGTTCTAGCCAGGTGACGCGAGGATAGTAGGCTGTCTTATTATCCAATCTGCCAAAGCAAGTGCGGTTCATGAGAATCACGAAATAAACCGCTGTCAAACCACTGGCGATAATGCACAGCATGGTGGGAATGGGAAATACGGTAAAACTTCCCTGAAATACTAAAAATTCTGCAATGAAGCCCACTAATCCCGGAATCCCAGCACTTGCCATCCCGGCAAGAATCAAGAGGGAACTGGTGAGGGGCAACCCGCGAATTGGATTCAACAATCCATTGAGTTGATCTAGTTCCCGCGTTCCGACTTTCTCTTCAATGACTCCAACCAGGTAGAACAGAATTGCCAGGATTAGCCCGTGGCTAACCATTTGACCGATCGCCCCCAACAAACTCAGGTCTGTACCAGCCGCACAGGCCACCAGAACATACCCCATGTGACCGATGGAACTGTAGGCCAC
>JANRKG010000382.1:0-10515 GCA_033763635.1 Leptolyngbyaceae cyanobacterium bins.59 | reverse complement strand
TACAAGGCTTTGAAGGACTATAACCGAGCCGTTGAATATGAATTAGCAAGCTTGGCAATTGCTCAAGAAGTGGGTGATCAGCAGGTTGAAGGGCAAATCCTCAAAAACTTGGGAAACGCTTACTATGCGCTCGGAGAATATGCTCTGGCTGCTCAGTATTATGCAGGACGATTAGAAATCGCCCGGATGACAGAAGACTCCCGAACTGAGAGTCAAATTCTTAAGAGTTTAGGCAGTACTTATCATGCGATGGGGGATTTCGCAAAAGCGATCGCTTGCCTGGAAGATCGCTTGGTGGTTGTTCGCCTGTGCCAAGATGCTCGTGCGGAAGAGCAAACCCTGGCAAGTTTAGGGGTGATTTATGAGTCAGTCGGTAATTATCTGAAGGCGGTGGAGGTGTATGAACGCCGCCTCCTGATTGGTCGTGAATTGCGAGATATTCAGGTCGAAAAACAATCCCTGGGCAGTTTACAGGTTGCTTGCTACGCCATTGGTGACTTTGCAAAGGTCATGGCCTACTCCTCGAAGTAGTAGAAAGACCTGAAAATGAGTGAAAGGCGATTTGATCGAAGAGACGTTCATGGGAACGTCTCTTTGCTTTTTAACGAACTTGCTTTTTAACGAACATCGTAGGCACTGATTGGTTCTTTGATGAACCGGATATACAAGTGACGGAAGGTTGATTTAATCACACGAGGCAGGCCAAAGTCGATCGGCACCAGGGTATCGGGTAGCTTCCAGTCAGGAATTGCCAGTTCTTCGGGCCGCAAGTTGGGAAATTGGAGGGTTGTCAGATCCGGGCAGAGTCTCAATCTTTCCGCTGCTACGATCGTCGGAATCGTGGTCGGGTCTGTCTTCAAAATTTCGACCACTGCTCGATCCAGGGCAAAGACATGATCAGAAGCCCCCAGGATGCCCAAAAACCTGGGTTCTCCGCCACTGGGACCATTGCCTTCATGACCCAAAATGCCATCTAAAATCGTTAGATCTGGGGCGATCGTCCGGGCTGTTTCCACCAGCATTTCCCCAAACCGTTGGCGATCTTTCCCCGCTTCCATGTGCCACCAGGCTTTCATTTTGCCCGGAACACACCCAAATAGGTTTTTGACTCCCAGGGTCAGGGTGAGTTGCATGTGGGATTTGACCTTGGGCAGGTTAATCACCACATCTGCTTCCATTGCCTCTTTAGACAGCAATAAATGGTTAAAGCCTTCTCCCACGGTCTCATAACGTTTACCACGAAATTCAACGATCGGCACCTGAAGGTCATCCAGCAGGGGGTAGAAACCACTCGCCTTCAAGACACCCTGAACACTGCCAAAAGCAGGGCTATCCCCCAGGAAGGGGTGCCCTCCTGCGTCTCGAACCATCTGTATGACACAGGCGACGATTTCAGGCCGAGTGACGCATTCTTTCCCCGGTCGTGACCCCGTGAGCAGGTTGGGTTTTAACAATACCCGATCGCCTGCTTTGACAAAGGCTGCCATTCCTCCAAGGGGAGCTAGCAGGGTTTCCAGAGAACTCCGCAGCAATTGCAAGTCGTAGGATTGGGCACGAATCAAGCTGACAGAAGCAGTCATGTCTAGACCAGGCATAAACAACTGCTCGTCAGTGTACCAATTCAATTTGGGAAATTCCAAGGCAAAGGGCGATGGAATTCTATGATGTCATCGCTCCTACCCCTGCCCTCATCCCATCGTGTAAGCGATAGGATGCAAAATGTCACGCCTCTATCGACCTCGATTCAATGCTGTCACCCGTTCTGCGTTGTGCAAAACCCCATCTCCTTCGAGCGTTTCGATCGACGGCTTGATCTCAATCTTCAAGACATTACTGGCTCGAATGCAGACCGTTTCATTCAAGGTTTTGATAATCCACCAATCTTGTCCTAAAAAACGCCGAACACCTTGCCGAAAGTCCTGTTCCGTTGCTCCATCGCCGCCATAAAGGAAGCTATAGGACTCAGACTGCCCGTTTACAAAATGAAAGGTCATTTGCAGACTACCAGCTTCAACTTCGCTATACATAAAAACTCCTATTTCAGTGTTTATGCGTAGAACCAAACTTATTTAAGAACAAACCAGGGAATGAGAGGACGATCGCCATTCCATACTTTTTCCCCTTCCTCTCCGTTTCTTTAAACCTTTCCTTCAATCCGTCATCTGGTTCTACCCCCTATCTTCTCCCTCTCCGGGCATTTGGCTCATCTGTTCCAGGTTCAGTACGGTTGCTAGTGCTTCAGCCGTCATCAATCCCTTCTCTAACACAATTTCTCTCAGAGATTTACCTGTTTCTAACGATTCTTTAGCAACGGCAGCGGCATTCAAATATCCAATATGGGGATTTAGGGCTGTCACGAGGGCTAAACTGCCTTCTGCATAGGCAAGACAGCGATCGGCTTGAGCGGTAATTCCTGACAGACAACGCTCTGTCAAAGCTGCCAGGGTATTTCCCAGAATTTCAATACTTTGAATCAAGTCGTAGGCAATCAAAGGCATCATGACATTGAGTTCTAACTGACCTGCCTGGGCTGCCAGGGCGATCGTTGCATCATAGCCCATTACCTGAAAACACACCATTGAAGTCATTTCTGCCATGACTGGATTATATTTTCCAGGCATGATGGATGATCCAGGCTGCACCGGGGGAAGCTGAATTTCCTTAAAACCCGTTTTAGGACCCGAATCCATCAGGCGCAGGTCGTGAGAGATTTTGACTAGATCCTGGGCGAGATTGCGTAGACTACCCGATACATTTACAAAAGGGGCCATACTTTGCATCGCAGCCATCAGATGATCAGCAGGACGGAGGGGTTGGTCAATCAACTCACCCAGAATTTGGGCAACTCGGCTTCGGTATTGAGGATGGGTGTTTAATCCCGTTCCAGCCGCACTCCCGCCCAATCCCAATACGGTCAGGTCGGCAGCGGCGGTTTCAATCCGCATCAGATGATCATGCAAAATTTGTGCCCAGGCCCGAAAGGTTTCTCCCAGACGCACAGGAACGGCATCTTGCAGGTGGGTTCGTCCCGATCGAACAATCTCTTTGAATTCCTCAGCTTTGTTGTCTAATGCAGCAATGGCATCTGACAAGGCAGGATAGAGGGTTCGTTCCAGAGCCAGCAAGCCACCGATCCGAATTGCGGTTGGGATGACATCGTTGGTGGATTGACCGTAGTTGACATGATCATTGGGGTTGACTCGCTGGTAATTCCCCTTCCGATCGCCCAAAATCTCCAGTGCCCGGTTTGCCAATACTTCGTTTACGTTCATGTGATGGGAGGTTCCGGCTCCGGCCTGGTAGACATCCACCACAAACTGATCTCGCAGCTTCCCATTTAACACTTCGTCCGCTGCCTGCACGATCGCCCCACTGAGTTCTGGGGAAATACATCCCAGTTCTCCATTGGCGATCGCGGTTGCTTTCTTAATCAGGACACAGGCATCGATATAGGTTGGTAAAGGGCGTAAACCACTGATGGGAAAGTTCTCGATCGCCCGCAGCGTTTGAATCCCGTAATAAACTGTCTCAGGAATCTCTCGCTCTCCCATTGAATCTTTTTCTATCCGAACCGTATTTAACTCAGCCATATAAACCCCACATAAAGCACGGTAGTTTTGCGGTGTTCGGGGGTCCGCAGAATTCCCAGCAGACTCTTCCAAACCAGCCTTCTATACTCGAATTAGCATCTATCCCTATGTTGCAATCCTGTATGCCACAACAAGACTCTCACGCCTGGTGTAGTCACGGCAACAGACTCTACCATGCGGGCGCTTATGAAGAAGCGATTGAAACGTTCGATCGAGCGATTGCCCTCGACCATAAATTAGCAGTCGCATGGCACAGCCGGGGATTAGCTTTGGGACAATTGGGTCGATATGAGGAGGCTGCTCATAGCCTGAGTCGTGCCCTGAAATTTGCGCCTGAAGATTACAAAGCTTTGTACAACTACGGTAAAGTGTTGCTGCGCCTCAAGCGCTATCGAGAAGCGCTCATCTCCCTGTCTCAGGTGACAGAGATGAAGCCTGATAATTACAAAGCCTGGTACTATCGGGGCCGCACCCAAATTTACCTGGGAAAATATGAAGAAGCCCTTGAGAGTCTGAATCGCACTTTGAGCATTCAGCCGACCGAGAACCGAGCTTTTAAGGAGCGAGCAATTACCTTAGCTCGCTTAGGGCGATATGATGCAGCCATCTGGCATTTTGATGTTTTGCTGAAGGAGCAACCAGACCATGCGGGGATCTGGTACAGTAAAGCCCGGTGTTACGCCTTACAAGAGGATTCAGAACAAGCCATTCGGTGTCTAAAACACCTTGTGAAAGTGAGTCCTAATCTTTACCTGACCCTTGTACAAATTGATTCAAATTTTACCAGGATTCGCCAGAATAGTGAGTTTCAATCCTGGTTAGAGGAGGCGAATCAATGGGCCTAACTCACAGTAGTGAGATAGATTTCATGGGGTTAGCCTTTCTGTACTATCTTTGATCTTCCTCTGAAATCAGTGGTAAATTGGATTACAAGAGTCTCCGTGAAATCATAATCGATTCACTCTTTTTTGCTCGGCTTTTCTGTTAGCTTTTAGTCAAGCTAGTTTTCATTCAACTCTTTCTCTAAACTCTTTTTTGTTTAGTGCTTTTCTGTCTAGATCTTTGGCAGAAATGTTATCAGTCTCGACTTTATTTCTCAATTTGTTCCCCAATCGCTTGTTCTTCAACATTGTGGTACTTTATGAGTCGTGAACCCATGAGCCGTAATCAGGGTACTACCCAGGATTCTCACCCCTGGCACGATCATCATGGAAATACCCTGTTTAACTTGGGGCGCTATGAGGGGGCGATTCGTCGCTATGACAAAGTTTTAGCGGTTCGTCCGCAGTCCTACCGAGCCTGGAGCTTACGGGGGTTTGCGCTGGAGCATTTGGGTCGCTACGATGAGGCGATCGCCAGTTTTGACGAAGCGATTCACCTCCGCCCCAAGGTTCCCCTCGCTTGGCATGGGAAAGGAATGGTTCTTGCGAAACTCCACCGCTATGAGGAAGCCCTCAGTTGTTTCGATCGGGCGATTCGCTTGCTACCGGATGATCCCAAAGTTTGGTACAACCAGGGAAGCGCTCTGGTTCGGTTGAAGCGGTATCGAGAGGCCATCGCTAGCTTTGATAAGGTGCTTGAGTTAAAGCCCGATAATTACCGAGCCTGGTATAATCGGGGCACTGCTCTGGCTTCTTTAAATCGGAACCAGGAAGCTTTTGCCAGTTTTGACACTGCAACGACGATTAAGCCAACCTGCCACTATGCCTGGAATTACCGAGGGGTGGTACTGGCGAGGCTACGGCGTTACTCTGAGGCAATTCAAAGCTTTGATAAGTGCTTACTCATCAAGCCTGACAATACCGCAGCCTGGTACAGTAAAGCTCGTTGTTGTGCCATGCAGGGCAATCTGGATGGGGTTCTGGCCTGTCTGAAACAAGCGATTAATCTGAGTCCTAACTTGTATCGAACGAAAGCTCAGATTGACTCAGATTTTGACCCGTACCGTCATGAGATTCGCTTCCAATCCCTTGTTCAGGAGCGCACTCCTTCTTAAACCCATTCCTAAGTCTTTGTGCCTGTAGTCAACAGGTTCACAGGCAGTTTTTTGCAAAAATTTGCCAAAGATTTGCCCTTCGACTGCACTCAGAACAGGGTTGCCCGCTGGTTTCGGGTGCATCCCAGTTGCGTAACCCTCACCCAAAATCCGGCTCCCCTTCTCCCTCAGGGAGAAGGGGAGCCGGATTTTGGGTGAGGGGGCGACTTTGCAAAAGTGGGATGCACCCCTGGTTTCAGCTTCGCTCAACCCACGAGGAAATTTTCTCTGGAAATTTAAATAAAGTAAAAAGTGACTGAGATATTCTTGGGAATATCCTGACAACTAAAATATCTTAAAAGCTGGTGGCCGGATTTGAACCCGCGACCGGCTGATTACAAATCAGCTGCTCTGCCACTGAGCTACACCAGCAATGCGTTTGCTAATCTATTAAATTCGATTTTAGCAAATTTTATCTACTCCTACGCTAATCTACCCCGGATTCACCCGCATAAGAACCTGTCCATATTCAACCGGGTCTCCATTCTGGACCAAAATTTCCACAACCTCTCCAGAGACCTCAGCTTCCAACTCATTCATGAGTTTCATTGCTTCGATGATACAAACGGTTTGGCCCGTTCGGATGCGATCGCCCACATCGACAAAAGGCGGTTCGTCTGGAGCCGGGGCACGGTAAAAAGTGCCCACCATTGGCGAAATAATCTCAAGCCACTTTTTGTCTACAGTTGGAGGTGGGGGTGAAGCGATTGGAGGCGCGGCACTTCCCTCGTTTCTTGTGGAAGGAGCTTCCAATATACGATTTTGGCCTCCAGCGGTCGCTCCACTGGAGGCAAACTCTGTCCCCCCCATCGGTGAGGAAGGAGAAAGCACCCCTAGGGAGCGATCTCCCAAACCTGTTTCACGACGCACCACAATCTCAAAGGCTTCACTCTTAAGCGTGAACTCTGTGATATCGGTTTTATTGAGCGTCGTTAATAATTCTCGTAACTCGTCAAAATTTAGTTGCACAACTCGTTCAACCCTGTTCTATTCGCGACCCAGATAAGCATCAGTCCGAGTATCCACCTTAATACGCTCACCAATGGAGATAAAGAGGGGAACCATCACCTGTGCGCCTGTTTCCACGATCGCAGGCTTCGTTCCTCCAGTTGCCGTATCCCCTTTCACACCGGGATCGGTTTGGGTTACTTCGAGGACGACTGAGTTGGGAAGTTCCACTTCTAGAACCTGCTCGTTCCAGCGAACCACGTTGACTTCCATCCCTTCTTTCAGGTACTTCACCCGTTCCCCAATTTGGGCCGCATTCAGGCGGGCCTCTTCATAGGTTTCCATATCCATGAAGACGAAATCATCGCCCTCTTTGTAGGTATGTTGAACCGTACTCTTCTCCAGGTTGGCCTGGGGAACCATTTCACCTGCCCGGAAGTTCTTTTCCAGAACGTTCCCGCTCTGAGCGTTTTTTAACTTAGTTCGTACAAAAGCGGACCCCTTTCCGGGCTTAACATGCAGAAACTCAACAACGCGCCACACATTTCCTTCGAGTTCGATCGTGGTGCCCGTCCGAAAATCATTACTGGAGATCATGGGTCTTGTTTAGACAAAACAATCGGCATTTAATTGTACCTTCCTGCGGGGAGCTTCTAGCAGTCTTGAGAGAAATCCTTGCCTAAGTACCTTAATTAAGTGCCTTAAATTGTGATTCTCAACCTTCTCTAAACTGTGCAGGTTGCCTCCCTATGGGAAGATGGAGCAGGGGCGATTGTGTACGAACCCTAACTAACCGTTTTAGAGAAAGGATATGCTCGATCCCAGCACACTCACTCAGCAAAGACCTCCACAAGGACTGTTTAGTAGGCTTCCTCTGGGGCTGACTTGGATTGCCGCTGCGACCCGTATTCGGTTTTGCCTCAGAACCGGTGTCCTGGCACTCCTCATGGTTTTCCTGTCAGGGTTTCTAGTGGGGCCAGCCTGGGCTGCCGATCGGGTCAGTCGCCTACCCGCAGGAAATGCCATCACGGACGGCAAAGCACTGCTGCGCTATGCCCTTCCCATTGACAACCCATCGGTGCGGGAATTACAAACCAGCCTGGAAGATATCGCGAATCAAGTACGGGCAAAACGGCTGAGTGCTGCGACCAAGGATGTGAGTAAAGCATCCGGTATTCTTCAAAATCGACAGACGGATTTGCTATCCAGTGTTTCAGAAGATCAGAAGGCCAAGGCCACTGACTTGATCACGGCGATTCAAACCCAGCTTGGTACGCTGCAAACGGCGATCGATGCCAAAGATAAAGCTCAGATCCGCGAACAACGGACACAACTTCTGGATCAGGTCGGGGAACTCGAAGAACTCATGGTTCAGAAATTTCCCTTTGAAGTACCAGCCGAGTACAGTAGTCTGCCTCAGTTAAAGGGCCGAGCAACGATCGCCCTGACCACCAATAAAGGCCCATTGACGCTTGTTGTGGATGGGTACAGTGCCCCTGTTACAGCGGGTAATTTCGTCGATCTGGTTCAGCGTGGATTTTATAATGGACTGAAATTTATTCGAGCAGAAGAATCCTACGTGTTACAGGCAGGCGATCCACCCGGACCTGAGGAGGGATTTATTGATCCCGTTATGAAGAAGTACCGGGGCATTCCGTTGGAGGTTCTGGTGCAGGGAGATGAAACGCCGACTTATGGGATAACCCTGGAAGATGCCGGACGATATCGGGATCAGCCCGTACTGCCGTTTTCTGCGTTTGGGGCGATCGCAATGGCTCGTCCTGGGGATGACCCGAATGGTGGCTCCTCTCAATTCTTCTTTTTCCTGTTTGAACCTGAGTTAACCCCAGCGGGCTTAAATCTTCTCGACGGGCGTTACTCTGTCTTCGGGTATGTGACGGAAGGACAAGAAGTTCTCGAAAAATTGCGAGAAGGGGATGTCATTGAATCTGCTCAAGTCGTGAAAGGAGCGGACAACCTCCAAGTTCCAGCTTGATAGGATAGAGGAATGGCAGGAGGATCGGGTCAAACTCATCATCCCTAAATCCTCCTGAGCAAGGCAAATCCAGTCTGTTCAAATGCAAGGCGCGGGGAGGTGCGATGCCGGAATTACTGGCAGTTGGCATTGGCTTATTGGGCGGTGTGTTTATCTGGCAATTTCTCCAACAACAACAGCAACGACAGCAGTTGGAGACTGCATTTTATCGGGTTTTAGAAACTCAAAATGGTTGTATTTCGCTGATCCAATTAGCCGCAGCCGCTCGTATCGATGCGCGGGCCGCTCGGCAATATCTAGAGGAACAGGTCAAGCTCTTTGATGCCTCCCTGGAAACTGATGGAGATGGGGATGCCTTCTACCGATTTCCAAAGCTAAAGTCTTAGCGATGGAGTCTCTGCCAACCGTTCGGGATTTAGGAGAACAAGCTCTTCTGAAGCGCCTTCAGGCGTTCTGTCCCCCTGAGGTGATTGGAGATGATGGAGCCGTTCTAGCCTGGAATGACCCTCCGGGAAAAACTTCTAGTTTAGTCATCACCACGGATCTCCTGGTTGATGGAGTTCACTTCAGCTTAGGATTAGCGACTCCAGGGGTTCACACGACTTCCCCAGAGGATGCGGGATGGCGGGCGGCGGCGGCAAATCTCTCTGACCTGGCGGCGATGGGGGCACAGCCGATCGGGATTACCGTCGGGCTAGGGTTGCCAGGGGAAGTTCCTATCGCCTGGGTCGAGGAGATTTATCAGGGCCTCGTTTCCTGTTTGCATCCCCATAACACTCCGATCGTCGGTGGAGATGTTTGCCGATCCCCCATCTTCACAGTTGCGATCACCGCCTTTGGTCGGGTTGCTCCCCCACTCGCCATTCGTCGGTCAGCCGCCCAAGTGGGAGATGCGATCGTCGTCACGGGGCTTCATGGAGCTTCACGGGCTGGATTGCAACTACTTCTTCATCCCGAACAGGGACAGGCTTTAAGCCTGGAGGAACGGCAAGGGCTGATTCAGGCACACCAACGACCAATTCCTCGTCTGGATGTAATTCCCATCCTACAAGAGCTTTGGGCGGCCCATCGGCTCTCCCGATCGATCGCCGGAATGGATAGTAGTGATGGGTTGGCGGATGCCGTGCTGCAACTGTGTCGGGCCAGTGGTGTCGGGGCTAGATTGGAGCGGGCTGCTCTCCCAATTCCTGATAGCCTCCAAAAAATAACCACCCCAGAAACGGCTCTGGAGTGGACTTTATATGGCGGAGAGGATTTTGAATTAGTTCTCTGCCTTCCGCTCGAAGTGGCAGAATCTCTGGTTTCGCAACTCGGTCAGCAAGCAGCAGTAATTGGCACGATCGCGGACGATTTAGAGGTTCGGGTTTATGACCCCAAAGGCCAGGAAGAAACGCTCTCCCTGGCCCTTGGTTTTCAACACTTTTAGGCAACCCATTTCTGAGCCACGACTTCAGCGAGGTCTACTACCCGTTGGCTGTAACCCCATTCGTTGTCATACCATGCGATGACTTTTACCATGTCGCCGCCCATGACCATTGTTAACTCAGAATCAACGATCGAGGAAGCATCGGTTCCCCGGTAATCAGAAGACACAAGAGGCAAGTCGCTGTACTCCAGAATCCCCTTCATTGGCCCTTCCGCTGCATGACGTAACACATCATTAACCTGTTCAGCGATCGTGGGCTTTTCAACTTGAACAACCAAATCCACAACGGAAACGTTGGGAGTGGGAACTCGCAGGGCAATCCCATTGAGTTTCCCTTGCAATTCAGGTAATACCAGGGCAACGGCTTTGGCGGCTCCAGTGGAAGTGGGGACGATGTTCATCGCCGCAGCACGGGAACGCCGCCAGTCACGGTGGCTTGCATCCAACAACCGTTGATCCCCGGTGTAGCTGTGGGTGGTTGTCATTGTGCCCTTGATGATCTTGAAGTTCTCGTGGATCA
>JANRKG010000381.1:0-3421 GCA_033763635.1 Leptolyngbyaceae cyanobacterium bins.59 | reverse complement strand
GGCAACTTCACCACCGCATCCAGCTTTTGCTCTTCCACCAAGATCTTCCGCAGTTCCTTGTGCGCCTTCGACGAGCCAAACATCACCCCATCTGGGACAATCACCGCTGCCCGTCCCCCGGTTTTTAGCACCCGCCGAAACAACGCCAGAAACAGCAACTCCGTCTTTTTGGTTTTGACGATCCCTTGCAGATCCTTGGCAGTGTTCTCATAGTCTAACGACCCGGCAAAGGGAGGATTCGCCAGCACCAGGGTATACTTCTCATCTTCTCCAGCATGGTCCTGGGCCAGCGAGTCTCGATAAATCACATCTGGGTTTTCGACTCCGTGCAACAGCATGTTCATACTGCCAATTCGCAGCATCGTACTGTCAAAGTCAAAGCCGTGAAACATCTGGTGGTTAAAGTGCTGCTTCAGACTGGGTTCTCGAAAGATCTCAGGATGGTGCGATCGCAAATACTCCCCGGCTGCCACCAGAAAGCCACAGGTGCCACTTGCCGGATCACAGATAATATCTTTGGGAGTTGGGGCGACCATCTTCACCATCAGTTGAATGATGTGGCGTGGGGTCCGAAACTGTCCATTCTGTCCAGCACTGGCAATCTTACCCAGCATGTACTCATACAGGTCGCCCTTGGTGTCGCGATCGTCCATTGGCACCTTATCGATCTGATCCACTACTTTAGAAAGCAAGGCCGGAGTGGGAATCGTGAAGCGGGCATCCTTCATGTGATGGGCATAGGTCGATCCATCCCCATAGCTTTGAAGGAAACCCGTCCGCAGAAAGGGAAAGACATACTCACTAACAACCTCAAACATTTCCCGCGCTTCCATGTGCTTGAAGCGTGACCAGCGCAGGTCTTCGTAGGGTCTCTCTTCAGCATTAGGATTGGTTTTAGGCACATTACCTTCTGGAAATACGCGCTTCTCCATCGGACGCTTCAGGCGATTCGCCTTGCTCTCCTCCAGCGTATGTAACTCATCCAACCGCCGCAAAAACAACAAGTAGGTGATCTGCTCAATGACCTCCAGGGGGTTAGAGATGCCCCCCGACCAGAAATCATTCCAAATCTTGTCGATTTGCGATCGAATTTCACCCGTTAGCATGCGTGTTTTCCTGCTTTGAGCCAGTTCAGGCCGATTTTCCAGCGTTACCTGAACAATTGTACCCAGAGAGGCTAGAGAAACATCAAAGCGGCCATCTCACAGCGATCGCTTCCTGGCCTGGAGATCGTCCTCACCCAAAAATTTCCTGCAACGACCTGGAAATTTTGGCACGAAGGAAAGCTGGGGATCCATCGTTGACTCTATGGGTTATCAATCCCGCATTCGCGATCGCGACCCATGAAGGCTTCTCCAGGTTGGCCCCATTCTGAACGTACCCAGAGATCGACTACGCCATTTGGCTGAATTTGTAACCCTCAGGGCAGCACCCCGTGGGATCTCGGATTTCAGTTCATTGGTTGAATCCCTTTAATGAAGCCAATCCCCGATACAATCGCCCCTTTTTCTCTTTTGATAATCTTATTGATAATCTTACGAAATAGAATGCATCTTTCTATTGTGTTAAAGACCTCGATTTTTGGAAAAGGTGTGTGGAAATACCCTCTACGTGCTCCCGATCGTTCTTCATTGGATAAGCTAGCCCAGGAATCCGATGAAAAGCTCGGTAGGCTGGTACATCGTTGTTTTGCGCCTCAAGGAGTGGGGCGATCGCCGATTGGCTTGGGTGAAGGGGAACTGCAAGCAGAGGTGGTGAATTGCAGGGCTGTTTCAGGCATCCTTTTCTTGATGCAGGCCAATCAGGGCAAAAGTGCCAGTTGGCTTCCGTAAATGGTGTATCAGAAAAAGGGTTGTCTGGATCTGGCTTTAGTAAGGGTTGGACACCATTCCTGACAAGTTAGGAAGAAGGAGCAAAAGTCAAGGGAGATTTTGAAAAGGGTGATAAGTCAAGCGGAACTTCTACTTTACGGTTTTTTGTCATCCGCAGGTCTTAGTCTTCAGAGGCAAAAAAGTAAGGAAGCCAAGGACAGCCTTGCCATTGTTGAGGACAACCGTAAAGCGATTACTACGTTTTGATTTCGTTATAGGAGAACAGGGCAATCAAGATGCTTCTTATCCTCTCATTGCTGCTTTATCTGGTAGATCGTAGATTTTTACCTACTGACGATTCTTCCCTGTCTCTAACTTATTAGCGATGGCTATGACTAAATTTTGTTTGATCAGCCTTGTTAGGGTCAGCGCTCTGACGATCGCATTACACTTGAGCGCCCTACTCAAGCCGCGTCGCTCCCACCGTCACCCTCCGAACCGGTACTTGCCTCCTGCTTCCCGTCCATAGGCCCTCCCAACGAAATCAGCTACAGTACGCCGACTCATGGCAATAGGTACTTAGATAAGTAAATTCCGCAATATGTATGTAAAAATTTGATGAATTACGAGCTTTTATATCCTACACTACGTAAAAACACAGTATAAACAAGTAAAAGTGATTCACCTGTAGTTTGATGGGAGTCTTCGAATGCTACGAAATGCTCAAGGTTACGTTCGTTCGATTTCCTTAATTTCTGGATTCACAATTGCTATTATTTCTCCATATTTTCAATCTAGTGCCTACGCAGGTATTATTGGAAACCTTGATACTCCAAACAGTTATGTTTCATTTGGAAGCAGTACTAACTTTCCTTGGGTTGGGCAGTTTGTTCCTCTAAACTATGATAAGGAAACGAAAACAATAATTCCTTCTCCAAGTGGTATTTCTACTTGTACCAGCACACTTATTCATGCAACTAAAGAATTTGGGCTGTGGGCTTTGACTGCTGGGCACTGCGCCTATGTTAAAGATACAGATACAGGTAAAATCACCTCGTACAACTCTGGAGCTGTTTATTTTGGTACTGGTAACGATATTGATAGGGACAAATATCTATTGTTGCAAGATACGATTGTTAAAAGAGAGTATGTTAGCTCGGTCAATTTGAACAGTTCAAAAGGATTTCTTGGTGAAGTAGAAATCGATATCGCTCTGATAAAGCTTGTCAACCCAGAGTCAACTGATGTTTTACTCCCCAGTTGGCTTTCAACAGTTTTAGAGTCTAAGCCATTGCCACAAGTTCCAAAAACCCTTCTAGCCCACAATGCTTCTTACATTGGTGAATTTGTTGGTGTTGGTGCTCAGGGGAGCGGTGCGTCTGGGATTATTGGTGACGGGGTATATTCGAATGCTTATCTGGGGGGGAGAAATTACGTCCGTAATTCATCTGATTTTCTACTCTATGATCTTGATGGATTAAATCCTAGAACTAATTTCGATGGAAATCCTGCCTTGTCACTTGAGTATTCTCCAACTAGCGGTGACAGTGGAAGCCCTATTTTTATTGATGGTAAGCTTGTAGGTGTTCATTCCCGAAGTCAGGGTGGTA
>JANRKG010000380.1:0-4512 GCA_033763635.1 Leptolyngbyaceae cyanobacterium bins.59 | reverse complement strand
CTCGTAGCGATGGGCTACCTGCCACCAGATGGACTCAGGGACATCGAGGAAGAAGGCACGGGTGGCAAGTTTGGCAGGATGCTCGTACTTGATGGGCTTGTGTCGCTCAAAGTCCAATCGAGGGCGATCGGGTTTGAAGCAACCCCAGAGCATCAAGTTCCAGCGGTTGAGCGGGTCTAACCCTGCACACCACCACCCGCCTTCTTCGACATGGGTATAGCGCCTGAGTAACGAGTCGGTTAAACGCCCGTCATTCCGCCGCTCAAGCTGGTCTGAGTAGCAGAGGTAGTCATAGGGTGTGGTGCCGGAGAGCGATCTGACGTTCCGGCTGATGAGGTCTGGATGGACTGCACTGGCCTGCCACTCTTGCCAGTGCAGCGAATTGATATGAAGAGGTGGCCCCTGCTCGATAGGGGACACATGAATTGAAAGCACAATAAAACTCCCTGTTCCTGTACTGGAAGAGGGATAGGGAGACATGCCAAAACTACAGGGTCAACATAAACTGTTGTCAAATCTGTCAGATTGACCCTAAAATTGACATAGAAAACTATGGTGAGCTAACAACGCCGTTCAAAGCAAGTAGTTAGTGTCCCCAGTCCCCTATCCGACAAATAAATTTAGTCCGGAAAGCTTGAAAACCCTATCTGTTTGCCGCAGGTGGGGTTTTGGGCTTTCTAGGGTGCCCTAGAACATAATCACGCTCCTTCCAATTCCAAAGGTGAAAACTTGAGGGATCAGCCTAAGCAGAAGCGTTACATTCAGTAGTGTGGCAAGTGCTGAATGGATCTGCTGGAGCGGATTTTGGCTGATACAAATTTCTTTCATGGATCAAAACATTAGCTGGATCGCTCTATAAGATCAACTGTTCAAGAGGATGGGGATGAACTACTCTCTTCGTTTCCAGGGAGTACCCACGGGTCTATCCCATGTTCCTTGAGTAAATTCTCAAAGTAATTTCGCTCCTGTAAAACAAGATCGTCTTCTGCGTAAGCCTCCCCTAATCGTTTCAGGGTGGCTTCAAGTTGTTGGATTTTTTGGACTAGCCGTTCATCTCGCTCTTCTTCAGTACGTGTAACGGCAAAGGCTAAGTCAAAACGCCGTTCCAGGGATTCAGTAAGCAGTGCCCAAGTTAGTAGCAGTGCTGTTTTATTTCCCTTAGAGGCTTTGTAAAGCCAGTAGGCCGTGACCACTTCCAGGGGTAAAGCATTGATTCGGGTTTGTCCGCGTTTTCCTGGTTGTGATTCAACCTCAACGCTTTCCGGTTTGTAATCCGTATAACTCTTGCCCAGCAAGGATTTGCTGTCTTTCGACTCCAAAAAGCGTAATGCGTAAACAGGTGGTTCTCCGATCGCCTGGGCAGATTGAGCCTGGGACATTCGGTAGCTTCCATCAGACAACATGAAGCCGTCAACTTCGATAGAACCGATTTTGACAGTAGAGCGTGTGGCTTTCATAGGATCACTCATCTCATGGCTCCGTCTATTTGTCCTGCTTTCTTGTTGGCAATGAAATGAATCCCTGCTTCTTAGCATCCTCGATAGCTCGCTCAATTAATACAGCAACCATCTGTGACATTGAACGACGTTCGTATCCAGCAAGAGCTTTTAGCCCTTCCTTCACTTCCTTTTCAATGAATGTGGTGACTGTAACCTTCGTCATCGGGTCTAAATTTTCTTCATAAGGCTAGCGTTTTCATTGCCTAGCTCTGCATCTCTAAGCTTCGTCTTCTTTCTTACGAAAATTTTCAGGGACAGTCGGTGTTTCACCCCGTAGAATGCTGACCACAATTGCTGTGATTAGGTTTGGAACGGTTCTGATCTCCTTCTCTGCCCACTTCTCAAGAATCTCGTAAGTATCGTCTTCAAATGAGACTGTTGTGCGTTTCATCTCATCTAGCTCGTGATCGTGCATTAATATTACTCCCCTCTCAGATAATGATCTAGGTTTGCATCAAATAATTCATTCAATGCGTTTGATGTAAATTATGCTAGCATTCATTCCAAAGCTAAATCACAGGTTTCTCAAATGTTCGCAACCTGTACTCACCCTTTGGAAACATCGCTAAATGCCTCGGAAATCCTGGGGTTTGACCTCATCGCCCGTGATGCTCTGTTCCTGGAAATGGCACGGGTCAGAGGTAGACGCGATCCCGTTTCCTACCGCACTGCCTACGACTGGTTTCAAGAATTAGCGATCGATCCTGGCTCTCCTGCCTATACAGCAGCCGAAGCGCTGTTGTTGCTAACGCTCAGTTGGGCAAGGGGGCGAGGGCTAAAACGCATCGATCGAACACAAACGATTCGCTTAACAGGAGAATTTGCCAAATGGAGAAAAGTCAGATCCTCAAGCTCCTCAAGACCCAAGGACAGAAGATCACCATCACCCGCCTAAATCAGGTCATTACCGCTTGCAACCTGGACCCGAACGCAACGGACTACTCGGATGAGCAAGTTGCCTGGATTCTCAATGGAGTTGCTCAGAAACCTGACACTCACCGCAAGACCAAGGAACAGGCCAAGCACAGTGCCGAGCAAACTAGAAGCGCTCTGGCAATGGGGCAGCAGATGAACCTGAATGCTCTGACCAATGCCCTCGACCGAGCCGAACAGCGACGGGAAGAAGCCATTGAACGCCTATCCGATCGCATCGCTTACATCCAAGACGATCGCATCTTCCTGGCAGAACTGCTTTCCCGCACCCAGCAGAAACTGACTCCCACCCCAGAAGCAGCGCAACAAGAAGCAATGGCAACGGAGATTGACGCACTGAGCGAAGCTTTCGACTCCATCTTCGAGTGGGAGTACCCGGCACTTGTCCTCAACAGTGTTGCCGGATGCCTGCCCATGTAATGTCCCTAGATTCTGGAGATAAATTCGTGTCCCATTCCGAACAGATTTTGACGATTCTTCAGCAGGCCCAGGCCCATCTGCAACACGACTGGCTCTTAACAACCGCTCAAGTTGCCCAGGGCTTTGATGTCACCGATGCTGCCATTCGCAACCACAAGAACCGCAAGCCCGACGAACTTCTGGAGAACAAACACTGGTTCAAAGATTCTGATGACCGATTGTGGTGGACGAAGCGGGGAGTGGTGCGCTTAGGGTTCTTCGTAGATTCTCCTGCTGCCAAAGCGTTTCGAGATGCAGCGGAAGATTACGTTGTGGCTTCCCCTGTGTCTCTAAGCGACACAGGCTGTGTCGCCCCCCTCAGTGAAGGGCACTTAGATGTCCTGCTGGACCAGACAGCTTCCAATCTGGCTCTGGAATTCTACCTGCAACTTCCGCAAGCAATTCTGGAGCAAGTGCGACGCATTGCCGAAGCTCCGACGATCGAGGAAGCAGCACGGATTCAAGCCAGTTTCAGCCGTCTCTATCCTCGGATTCGTCCGGTCATTCTCGCAGCGATCGATCGATTGGAGTCAGCGAAGGCAGAGCGGTTGAGGGCATCCCCTTCCCTGGAAACCATGACAGCCGTCGTTGCAGGAGGTGATAACCGTGACGATTGAACTCAAGCTCGGCGATCGCATCCAGGAACTGTCCGGTACGCCCTCTCAGCGAGTGGGTACCGTCATCGCCTTCAAACGCATGGCAGGTCGAAGGGGCGTGTTCCCCCTGGTCTGCTGGGATTCCGGCTTCACCACCTTCACCAGTCCGGCTTACGGCCTCACCAAAGTTCAGCCAGGGCAACAACTCACCCTGTTCTGTGTAGAGGAGCGCATCTATGAATCGTAATGAACTGGTCCATGTTCGCTCCCATGCCAACTATGAACTCTGGGCCAATCCCAGTACGAAACAGGCTTACATCGTCCAGCGATCGCCGAATGGAGCCGTACAATTCACACCCATCGAACACTTCCAGCCATCCTCCCCACCCCAAAGCGATCGCAGCCCTGACCCGATCGCCATCTTAGGAGTGGGTGCAGCGGCAGCCCTGCTGATTGCCGGAGGAGCCTGGTGGATTGGGTATGCCTCTGCTCCCAGGCAAGTTCAAGCTCCCAATGCCGTCGTCATCTGCCAGAGTACCCGTGAATCGGGCTTGTTCTGGTCGAAAGAATCTACCGATTGCAAGTGAGGAATCATGACCACCATCAAATCCCATGCCCTGAGCAAAGCAACGGGGCTATCCAAGCAATTCCGTAACTACTTCGGCCTGGACCTGTCCCGGATTCCCCAGATGTCGGATCAAGAACTGGGACAACTGGCCGATCGCGCTTCTGAGATGAAACGGCTGATGGAAATCCTGCCCATCCTCGAACAGCACGTTGAAACCCTGATGTCAGGGCAGATGCAGTACGAAGAGTTCATGCAACGCACCCTCAAGGCTGCGGAAAAGTCCGGGAAGAAGATCGACAAACTCATCCTCGATGCGTGGCTGGCCGAGCGGGGGTACAGCAAGCACCAGCAACGCATGCGTCAGAAGGCAGGACTGGAAGCTGGGTTACAGGATGCTCAGTTCGCATCCCTGGGAGACATCGATCGCCTGGACTTCCAATCGGCTCTGCGTCTGGTG
>JANRKG010000379.1:0-5902 GCA_033763635.1 Leptolyngbyaceae cyanobacterium bins.59 | reverse complement strand
TATCTTTCCACTCTCAAAAAGCAAGGGCATGATCTACTCGATGCGCTAGAACAGCTATTCCTCGGACATCCCATTCCCCTGAGCCTTCAGCCTGAGTAGTTACGCTGGAAGCAAAACTGGGTAAGTTGCTGGTTTACCATTTTCAGTTACAAAGTAACGAATGGGACAACAGTTAGAATTTCAACAGGAAAAGGTTACAGAAAAAGGTTTCTGCTTGTTAAATCGGAGATTGGGCAGTTTCCATCCAATCAAAAATTTGATCTAACTGTTCTAATGTAACCAATCCATATTGCCAGAGAATCATCGGAAGAAGGCTAAGATCCTGCTCTGGATGGGGAGAGGGGGCATTCGTTGCCCGCATCCGTTCGACGAAGGCGATGGACGATGCAGAAATTAAAAGTTCGTCCTGAAGAAACCGGATAAATCGGGAATAAGTTGTCGGGGCCATCCATTCACCTCCTTATTTCTTTGAAAATTAATAACAGAAAATTAATAACAGAATCATAAGTACAGAAAACGAGTGCAGAAAACAGAACCGTATACCGTAATAGCGGCACGATTTCTTTAAATGATCACTTAATTCGAAGCGCTAAGTTCGTGAAAAGCAAGCGCTTTGAATGAATCAGGTATCTCAGAAAGAATTTATTTCGCTCAGGTATTCAAAGAATAACTGATTCTTGCGAGAAGAAAATGAAGAATTAATGAGTAATAAAGAAATTCTTAAAAGATCTTTTGTATCATTTGCAACATTTATCTACATTGCAATGATTTAAGGGATTAATCTTTTTTGTTCTCTCAGAGAATACTGATTTACCGGACTCCACCTCCTGAAGAGGCAGGTGGATCAAAAGGGCGCAGGAATTGAATTGTGACTCGATCGCCCACCTTTAAACCCAATTCCGCTGCCCGTCCACCCCGCAGTTCGATCACCTGATCGATAGCCTCAGAAGGCCCATACATGGGGCAGGGTTCAGTTTTGCAGGGAGGCACATTGGCGGCAATCGCCCGAATCTGACCATTGCGAATAAAGACCATATCCAGGTTAATCACCACATTCTTCATCCAGAAGCTCACAACACGGGGAGGCTGAAACGGAAACAGCATTCCTGTATCCTCTGGCATTGAAGTCCGGTACATCAGGCCCATTGCCTGTTGTTGGGGAGTGAGGGCGACTTCCAGGCGGATGGTCCGTCCCCCCAGTTTTGTGAGTGCGGAAATTGGCAATTTTTGCCCCTGTATCGGTGAAGGTGGAGTTGGAGATTGGGTGGAATTCAGCGGTTTACTATCGGCGATCGGTGTTCCAGACGAACAGGCCACCAGTAAGGACAATAACCCGACAGGCAAACAAGCTTTGAACACACGATTGGAACGATTAGGATTCTCGTAAGACATACCCCACTCCTCGCACCGTCTGAATCAAGCGCTTTTCACCCTCATCTTCAATTTTGAGGCGGAGGTAGCGCACATACACCTCAATCACGTTTGATTCCCCCATAAAGTCGTATCCCCACACGTTTTCCAGGATTTGCTCTCGCGTCAGCACTTCACGGGGGTTTTCCATTAAATATTTCAAGAGTTCGAACTCTTTCATCGTCAAATCGATCGTCCGATTGTTACGAATCGCCTGACGGGTACTAAGATCAAGGGTTAAATCCCCGAAGCGGAGTTGTTCGGTGGTGGTAGTTTCAGGTTGCAAATAAAGACGAACAAGATGCAAAAACTCTTCAGATCGGTAAGGCTTCAGAAAATAATCGTCCGCTCCCGCCTCCAGACAAGCGACCCGATCTTCCACAGAATCACGCGCCATCAACATGAGAACGGGAACCCGAATTCCTGCGCTCCGCAGATTGTAGCAAAGCTTCAACCCAGAGTCCCCAGACAACATGCGATCGACCACGATCAAGGAAGGGTGCAACTCTTGAGCCTTAGCCATTCCCATTGAAGTATCATAAACCACTGTGATATCGTACCCAGATTCTTTCAGATCCAGGGAAACGTGTTGAGCCAATGTTTCATCTGGCTCAATGACAAGAACACAGGGGGGACGTTCAGTTGTGGTCACTGTCATCGCAGGGGATTCCTCAAAATAGGAACAAAAAATGAATAAGTATTAATACTCTCCATTCGTCCCTATAGTTGTAGCACGTTCGATTCTAAAAGCGCTAAGGTAACTCAACAGAGGTGGGTTTGGCAATATGGGGCAAACCCCAGCCCAGCTTTTCTCGCAGTAGATGAAAAAACTCTGGAGGCGAGAGCCGAATAAAGCGGGCAGCATAGGGAGCTTTCTGAATGCGTACCCGATCGTCGGGTAGTACAAAACATCCCGCATTGCCATCAACCGTCATCACCAGGCGCGTCGAAGTCGCCGAATAAATGATGACTGGCTCCGTATCGGCAAAAACCAAGGCCCGCGACGCGAGGGAATGGGGACAGATGGGAACCAACTGCATCGCCGGAACACCGGGAGTAATCACAGGCCCACCCGCAGACAAAGAATAGGCTGTTGAACCAGTTGGAGTTGAAACAATCACCCCATCCGCTGCAATATCAATGGGAGCATGGCGACCGATTGCAATCTCGAAATGACACATGCTGGTCAACGGTTCGCGGTGAATGACCATCTCATTCAGGCAGAGGGCTTCCCACAGGAGAGAGTTATCTCGAAAAACCTGAACCGACAACATTAAGCGATCTTCAATCTCATAGTCTTCCGATATGAGTTGCTCTAATGCCTGGGGCAGGTAATTGACATAGGTTTCGGTTAAAAAACCCATGTGACCCGTGTTAATCGTCAACAAGGGAATCCCGTGAGGAGCGACCTGACGAAAGGCAGACAGCACCGTACCATCCCCGCCCAGGATAATCGCGAACTTCATATCGCTATCAAAACCCGGTGACGCGAGATATTCGATGGGAGTATGACAGACGGGGCGATCAGGACTGGAGTATCCCAGAATCCCACCAATTCCCGTTGTCAGATGAACCTCCCACCCAGCACGGACCAATTTTTCTTCCAGTTCTTGTGCAACGCGACAAGCAACCGCTTTTGTATCGTTGTATATAATGCCAGCTTTAGGCACGCCTACAGTCCAGGTACAGTTGATTGAGTTAATTAAAAAGGAATTTTTTTCTTTTCTTGCTTCTTACGAGATGTGGATTGTTCGTAATCCAGTTCTTTCAGTTTCTTCAGAATACGGCTAAAGTACTCTTGCATGTAAGCTTCCAGGGTGGTCATTTCTTTCGGGTCTAGCCCAAAAGTTGCATAGGTTGCCTCCATGTTGGCATCCAACGGACTCCCACTGGCTAGCACTTCCGTAAAGGCAAGACGATCGGCCACATTCCAGCCCCATTGGAAAAAGCGGGCCACGCGACGCACAGTTCGCAACAGACCAATGGGCATGCGAGTAATTTTAGCTTCTCGACCTGACAAACGCTCACAGAGGCGAATAATTTCGTAACTGCTCCAGGGACGAGACCCAACCACCGGAAACGTTTTGCCGATCGTCTCTGGGACAGAGATCGCTTTCACCGCAAACTTAGCAATGTCCTGGGTATCCATGTAGGCAACGGGCGACGTTTCTCCCATCACCCAAACGGCCTGACTCTCTAGAATGGGAATTGCATACTGACCAATCAACCCTTGAAGGAACCCACAGGGCTGGAGAATCGTGTAGTTTAACCCAGATTCTGCCAGAAATAGCTCTGTGCAGTGCTTTACCTGCATCAGGGGAACTTCAGGATACTTCTCACAATCCAAAATTGAAAAGAAGACGAATCGCTCAATCCCTGCGGCCTTGGTTGCCTGAATCAAATTGACTTTTCCCTCCCAATCTCCCTGCTGAATGCTCAGGGAATCCGTGGGCCGAGTCGTTGCGGCATCAATAACTGCATCCACTCCCTGGAGCGCAGCCGCAAGAGATTCGGGGTCCATCAAACTACCCGGCACCAGTTCAGCCCCCCATTCTTTCAAAAAGGTTGCTTTCTTCAAACTGCGGACCAGGCAGCACACCTCATACCCTTCGTCTAAGGCCCGTCGAACAATTTGTCTCCCAAGGGTACCAGTCGCACCGACAACTAATAAGCTCATGAAGGATTGAATAATAGGATTGTTAACTTTTATAAAAAGTCTATCAGAAATCTTCTCCTCCTTGGTAAATGCCTTGGAGGATCAGACTTTAATCATCACCCGATCGCAGGATGCTATTCTTCGCCACCCTGGATCTTCAAGAGCAAGAACCCCAGACCCAACCCAACGAGAATCAGCGAAAAGGACAGAATGGCCGCATTAAAAAGTTCACCGTTCATTTTATTTCTCCGTAAATAAAGCAACTCTGCCGGGTCTGTCCCGGCACCAGAGGGCATCGCTTAAATTGAGTCAGGGCCAATTCACCCGATCCACCCAAAGCAGTATTTTAAATCAGTTCGGTTCGTTCATTTGCCCTTCTGCGTCTTACCCCCATGAAACCTTCGATCGCATCCCCTTCCCGTCCCGCTCTTGCCATAACCCTGGGCGATCCCGCAGGTATTGGCCCAGAAGTCATTCTGAAAGCCCTGGCACAAGAAGCCTGGTTCGATCGCTGCCATCTCACCCTCATTGGAAGCCGTCGCGTTCTAACCGACACCTATACTCACCTGCTGCAACAACAGAAGGCGAGCAATTGCCCAACGGTTCCCCTGATGGACCCAGAACAATTAACAATCCTCGAAGTCCAACCCGATCAAATTGCCTCTCCAATTCCCTTTAGTGTAGGAGATGCCACGACAGGAGCCGCCAGTTTTGCCTATTTGGAAGCCGCGATCGACAAAACGATGGCAGGGCAGTTTCAGGGGATTGTGACAGGGCCGATCGCCAAATCCAACTGGCAAGCCGGAGGACACAACTATCCCGGTCAGACTGAATTACTGGCAGAAAAAGCAGGGGTCGATCGCTTCGGGATGTTGTTTGTGGCCCAGTCACCCCAAACGGGATGGCACCTGCGAACCTTACTGGCGACCACCCACATCCCCCTCCATCGAGTTCCAGAGGTTTTGACCCCAGCGCTCATGACCACCAAGCTCTCCCTGCTCACCCACTCCCTACGGCAGGATTTTGGCCTCCAAGAAGCCCGGATTGCCATCGCGGGACTGAATCCCCACAGTGGCGAACAGGGGCATTTGGGCCACGAAGAACAGGATTGGCTGATCCCCTGGCTCCAGCAAGCCCAGACCGAAAATCCCCATCTACGCCTAGAGGGTCCGGTTCCCCCCGATACCCTCTGGCTCAAACCCGCCCGTGCGTGGGCTGACCCCAGCAGTCAGACGATCGCCCATGATGCCTATCTCGCCCTGTATCACGACCAGGGGCTCATCCCCGTTAAGATGCTGGCCTTCGATCGGGCAGTAAACACCACGATCGGCCTTCCCTTTGTCCGCACCTCCCCCGATCATGGAACCGCCTTTGACATCGCAGGTCGGGGGATTGCGAAGGCGGACAGTATGAGACATGCGCTGCAATGGGCGATCGAAATGGCAAATCACCGATCAGCCCAGAGGGATGATGATTTTCCACATCAATGAACCGATCGCGGTGATCGCAAGATGTTGGGGCAGCATCCCCAATAACGGTTGGCGGGCAATCTTCTGGGTCAGAATGATGCTTAACCAAACGGACACAATCAGCGTAACCGCCTGAAGGAAAGCCAATACTGCAGGATCGGCAACTGCAATCCAGTGCGAGCCGCCCGCATGCCCAAAGGTTGCCAAGGTTACAGGAACAACCCGCCCTGCCTCTATCAGACCTAAACGGAGATAGTGGGCCAAACTTCCTCCCAACACCAGAGGCAGGTAGCCATAGGCCAGTTCCAACAACGGACGGGGTTTCAGGGTTTGGTGCAGGAGACGAACGAGGGCATGGGCGAGGAGG
>JANRKG010000378.1:0-4305 GCA_033763635.1 Leptolyngbyaceae cyanobacterium bins.59 | reverse complement strand
TCAAAGCCAACAGGGGCCAGGTGAAACCAGACAGCATGAACTTGGTCGCCAGAGGAACATCGATAATGATTTCTTTCTCTTCAGGAGAATCCCCTTTCTTGACAGCCTGGAGATAGGCCCGACCAACCCAACCAATCCATCCAGCGATGTAAAGGAACAGGATACCGGGGATGATGAAATCTCCAGCGTGGTCCAGACGACCATCCACCACCAGGTGGGGAAGACCCTCTTCGCCACAAAGCGCACCAGAGTCAGCATAAAACTTGAAACGCTGAGGAGCCGTTGCACTCTTGGAAGCTTTAGCCCGTTGAGCAAAAGCAGCAGAATCTTTACAGGGGACCAGGCCTGCCACATCCGCAGAAGCACTGGGAACGAAGCCGACCCAGAGGAAGAGGGCAAGAACCAGAGCAAACAATCGTCGCATGGAATTGTTTCCCTTCGTTATTGTTGTAAATATAGTGAACTGAGACAAAAAATAGCAGCAAATGACGACTGTTTTGGCAATTGAAACAAGTTGTGACGAAACCGCCGTTGCGATCGTTAAAAACCGTGAAGTTCTGAGTAGTATTGTTTCTTCTCAGATTGCGATCCATCAAGAATATGGGGGGGTTGTCCCGGAAGTGGCCTCTCGCTCCCATGTGGAACGGGTTAATCCGGCGATCGATCAGGCAATGGTAGCGGCCCAGATCGGCTGGGATGGGATCGATGGCATTGCTGCGACCTGCGCTCCGGGATTGGTCGGGGCGTTGATGGTGGGGGTGATGGCGGCAAAAACCCTGGCAATGCTTCATCAGAAGCCTTTTCTGGGGGTCCATCACCTGGAGGGCCACATCTATGCCACCTACTTGAGTGAACCGGACCTCCAACCGCCTTTTCTCTGTCTCCTGGTTTCGGGAGGGCACACGAGCCTGATTCACGTTCGCGGGTGTGGGGACTATGTAACGCTGGGCCAAACGCGCGATGATGCAGCAGGGGAAGCCTTTGATAAGGTGGCGCGATTGCTGAATCTGGAGTATCCAGGTGGCCCTGTGATCGATCGCCTCGCGGCTCAGGGAAATCCAACGGCCTTTCGCTTGCCGGAGGGGTTCATTTCTTTACCAGAGGGGGGCTACCATCCCTACGATTCCAGTTTCAGTGGCCTTAAAACCGCTGTTCTGCGACTTACTCAGAAATTAATGCAGGAAGGGCAAGATCTGCCTGTGATGGACCTGGCAGCTAGTTTTCAGGAAACGGTCGCTCGCAGCCTCACCCGTCGGACGATCGCCTGTGCCCTCGATTATGGTCTGGAGACGATCGCGATTGGGGGCGGTGTCGCGGCAAATAGTGGCCTGCGACAACATCTTCAGGCCGCAGCAATGGCCCACAACCTGAAGGTCTTGTTTCCTCCTCTGAAACTCTGTACCGACAACGCTGCCATGATTGCCTGTGCCGCTGCGGATCACCTTAACCAGGGCCACCAATCCCCCCTGACGTTAGGGTGCCAATCCCGAATGGCGATCGGCGATGTGATGCAGTTATATGCAGTACCCTAATCCATACGGGGAAAAGAGAGATGTCCCGTTTCTAAGAGGTTAGATGTTGTTGAACCAGAACCCGCATGTGGTCCGCTACCGCATCGGGTTGTTCTAGCATCGACAAATGACCACACTGGTCCAGTTCAATCACGTTCTCCCCACAGTCACCAAAGGAGGCATGAAAACTCGCCAGGTGACGCACATATCGGGGTTCCATAATCGTGTCCTGAGTACCCGTAATAAAGTAAACGGGTTGCTTCAGGTGAGACACCAGGCAGGGGAGTTGATGCACCTCCTCCTCCGTGGTTGAATCTAACAAGGTGCCCAGAGCCGCTTCGGGATCAGCCGTTACAAAGTCGAGAATTCGCTGTTTCCCCCAATGGCGATCGAGCCGTTGCGCCACATTCGCTCGACAAAAAAAGAGATCCAGCAGCGGGAAACGACAGAGCCAGGAGGGGCGATATTTGATTAGTTGTTGCCCTGCCGCTCGGAATTTCTCAAATTCTTCTTTCAAATAAATCCCACCTCCGGCATTCAGGCAGATCACGCCACGCACGCGATCGGCTAACTGAGCTGCTCCCCACAGCGCAATGCTCCCCCCCAAAGAATGACCCACTAACCAAACGGTTTCGATCTCCAATTGGTCCAGCAAGACACCCAAATCACGGGCATAGGCGGCGGCTGTATAGTTAGAGGTCACTTCCCACTCATGCAGGGGCTTTGCAGTTCGGTTACAACAGGGCAACTCTAAGGGTGAAGCCTCTTCGGGGAGTGAGGGGTGAGTTTGCGGGAGCAGCAGAGAAGCCTTTGGGCGACCAGGGGAGGACTCTGAAGAATCCCACTCGATCGCAGAACGGGAAGAGGCTCCCACCCACTCTTGCACTTCTTCCGGGCGATCGGGGGATTCTGGGGAGGGGATGGAGGTGGGCGATCGGAGACTCAGTTGAGACTTTCCAAAGCCCCTTAAGTCATAGGACAAACATTGAAAATCATCCCTCAATCGCTCGATCAGGGGTTGCCAGTAGTGATGGCTCAATAACCAACCATGAATAAAAACCAGGGCCGGAGCATTGGGAACGGCAGGAGTTAATTTGTAGGAGCAGGGGACTCCCAAAATATCAATGGTATCCATATTCCCATCCTACCCTGGATCGCTAAAATCTCCGCCCTAGCAATCGCTGCCGGACGCTCTCCGCAATCTTTTGGCCCAGATATTCGGGGATCAAATTCTCGTTAGGACCTAACAAATATAGAATTAAGCGAGTCCGCCCCCGCCACACCAGCAAGTTCGCATTCACAACCAACAAATCTTCCTGCCAGATGGCATACATCACTTTGTAAAACAGTCCTGGCTGGTTGTCAGCTTCGATCAAAAGGGCAGGTAAGTGAAACACGGGGTCCACATAAAACTCTGTTTCCACCTGTTCTAGCCCAGCATCCAGGTTGAACTCCACTGCCAGCATTTCTTCAACCTCGAACCGCCCTGCCAATGCCTCTCGAATCGCTCTGGCTACATTCTCTGCCGTTTTGTCCGTTAACGCTTTCCCCCCTCGCGACACCACAAGCTTGATAAAAACCAGCATGGGAGGATAAATCTGACCATAAAGGCTCAAACTGTGGATGGTGAGTCCATACGCTGCCAGAACCCCAAAGATATCACTCAGTAGAAAGGATTGGTTTCGATAGGCAAAATGCAGGGCGCTCTTGTTGCTTTCAGGCTTCAACTCAATTACCGCCTGCCGCGTCCGATAAAGTTGGTAGGCTAACTTCAAATTCTGTAGCTGAATTTCGCTACTAACAAATTGCTCATAAAACTGGGGAAACGCACGGTTAAAGCGTTTTAACAACTCGAGCGTGGACGATTTCAAGCCTGAGGTCATAAGGAGGCAACCCGTTTACCGAATTTGTAGCCTGGTTTTTAGTCTGGTTGCTGGCCTATGTAGCACCAGATTTTGCTTGGGGGAGAGGAAAATTGGAACCATTGGAGTCATTGAATCAAAACCGAATCAAAATTAAATCAAATTAACTAATGAGTTAAACCTATCGCATATCCTCTATATCAGACTTTCTTTATGTGATGCTTTAATGATTATTTTTATCCCCAGAGTCAATAGAATAAACTCTCAAATAAAAATAATGGTCAGAATACACGAAAGAGATACTAGCTATACTGTCATCAGATTCTTATGATTTCTACTAACTGATTCGTGCGACGGCACTACATACATGGGTTTTTGGAAGAGCTTATTCAGTCATACAGATGCTTCGTCTACCTCTAGAGGATCAGAGGTTGTTTTGGCAGAGGTTGAAGAGTACAGCCCAGAAGATAGGGCAGAGGCTTCTGACCTCTCTGGAAATTCTACTTCCTCTCCTCCTTCCCCTTTCGGTGATGGCGGAGGAAGAGGTTCAACTAGAACAGGGATGCTAAAGGATCAAGGTTCCCTCAATTCGCGAATTTTTTTCAGTACAGAACGAGAACTTGACCTCTATGAGCTGGAAGAATTGTGTGATGCCGTTGGTTGGTCTCGTCGCCCTTTAAGAAAAGTTAGAAAAGCAATTCAACATAGCTTTCTTGTGGTCTCAATGTGGGAGCAACGGGGGGCACGGCGGCGGCTCATTGGTTTTTCCCGTGCGACCTCCGATCATGCCTTCAATGCAACCATTTGGGATGTAGTTGTCCATCCCGATTTTCAGGGACGGGGATTGGGCAAGGCGCTTATCAAGCATGTGATTAAGAAGCTACGAAGTGAAGATATCAGTAACATCACGCTTTTCGCCGATCCCCAGGTGG
>JANRKG010000377.1:0-5751 GCA_033763635.1 Leptolyngbyaceae cyanobacterium bins.59 | reverse complement strand
AGTTGGAACACAACAGGGCGCATCCCGTTCCCCGGACCGACATCACATCACTGTGATCCCCAAAAATGGAAAGACCCTGAGCAGCCAGGGATCGTGCAGCAATATGAATGACAGAAGGCGTTAGCTCTCCGGCAATTTTGTAAAGGTTGGGGATCATTAATAACAACCCCTGGGAAGCTGTAAAGGTGGTGGTTAAAGATCCCGTCTGGAGTGCACCGTGAACAGCCCCCGCTGCGCCGCCCTCGCTTTGCATTTCTATGACCGAGGGAATAGTTCCCCACAAATTCGGCTGATCTGCCGCTGCCCAGGCATCCGCCCATTCTCCCATTGAAGAGGCAGGGGTAATGGGGTAAATCGCAATCACTTCATTCAATTTATATGCAATACGGGCAACTGCTTCATTGCCATCGACCGTAGCAAAAGGTTTCGAGTTCATGGTCAAGCCTCTCTCTGATCGAGATTGATTCACGGTAGACAACCAGCCAAATCAGAAATGAAGTGAGTTCACTGGTGCTAAACGAGACTACTTTGACCTTAGAGCTAGATTGTGAGGATCTTGCGAAGATAACGTAATTGCAATCAAACCACACAATTAAAAATGCTCATGACCTATGACCCATCACCCTCTAACAACTTCGCCGTCGCATTCACCACAATCTGAGCAGATCCCGTGAAGAAGGGGCGATCGATCGTTCGGGGTTGGTCGGTTGGTTGGTGATAATGGGGCGTGCGGAAGTTGGCGGTGTCTGTCACCATGACAGCCCCAACCCCCCGAAGCCAGAAGGGGGCATGGTCACTTCGCAAAAAGTCGGGGGTCAGTAAGCCGCGCATCGGCAGGGCAAGGGAAATAACTCCGGGCGTATTGAGACGGGCAGGTTGGTACTGGCTTTTCAAGAGGGGATCGAGGACGGTGATGGGGGCGTGGGTGCGGAAGGCATCCAGCAGAAATCCATGCTCCTGATCGGCAATGATTGCCAGGAAATCCCCTTGAGTGGTCGGTGGCTCGATCGGCAGTCCTTCGGGGAAGGTTTGGCAATTGTTCTGCCGACAGGCGTACCCCACCATATCCATCACAATTACGCCTTTGAGATTGGCGATCTGACTATCAATCTCGGTAAAAGCACGGCTACCCAACAATCCCCGTTCCTCCCGATCGAAGAGAGCGACCTGGAGTGTCCGGGATGTGGGGCGGTTACTGAACAACTGGGCCACCTCCAGCACAACAGCCGTTCCACTCGCATTATCATCGGCTCCGGGGGAAAACCGTACCGTATCGTAATGGGCAGCAACCAAAATTGTCCCCGCATTGGGATCGGTTCCCGGTCGTTCTGCAACGACGTTGACCCCACTCGCAAAGGACTGAAGGGCAGGCTTCCAACCCGCATTGGTGAGGGTTTGGGTCAAGTAGGTTCTGGCTCGATCCCGATCGGCTTCTGTATAGCGTTCGTAGGAAAGGTTGCGAAGATGGGCAAACAGCCGATCGCCATTTACACGGGGAGCCTGAACAAAAACGGTTCCCCGAAATGCCTGGGTCGCCGTATCCGCCAAGCGTTGGGCGACCGCAGACACCGGGGCAATGGGCGTTTGCTGAGAATTGGCGGTCGGGTACCGTTGAGAAAGCAGAATACCCACCAGCACGACGGCAAACAATAACGCTGTCCAAAAAGAATTAATCCGCATGGGGTCCGATCACCGAGAGATTAATCGCATTTACGTTTTGGGAGGAATAACTTTTTCAAGTTCTTCGATTAAGGTAGGTAAACGATCGATGACCGCGATCGTCCTGCAAGATAGCGAGTCGCAATTTGAGCCGACTGGAGAATATCAAGAAGAGATTGGAGATCGCGTTCCATAGATCACCTGCACCGAGGAGAGAATGGCTTGACGACGAAGATAGTTACGACTGGATTCAATTCCTTTACGAGTCACCAGATCAACCTCTCGATGAAAAATTGTTTTTAGCTCATCTTCCATTGTTGATAAATCAAAAAAAGTTGGATGGGCATTTATATCAAACTGCACCATCACATCAATGTCGCTATCAGGACGGAAATCTTCGCGTAATACAGATCCAAATAAGGCAAATTCTACGACCTTCCAACGATCGCAAAACGCCCTGATCTGTTCCATTGGCAGTTCAAAGTTTTTAAGTTGCATACTGGCTCTTTTCAAGAAGCGAGGAGTGCGGTAATGGTTTCATCAGACATGAAACGTCGAAACTCAAGAACTTCAACTAAAACGAGTTTGCCGCTTTCAGAATAATGTAAAACGACTTGCCCTTCATCTTCAGTATAGGCGATCGCATCAGAAGAGAGTTCAATTAAAAGCGCATCAACGTCCTGACTATAGCTAATCTTTTTCATATCCAGACCTCCTACCGGAATAAAGTGTGATGATTAAAATGGATATACTGAATTCTCGGTAAACAACTCGTAATACTAAATTTTCATTCAAAGTTTTTTGTGCAATTAGTTTGTCTTCTTCTCCGATTTCTAATTTGTCTGGCGATCGCACGGTTTCAAAGATCAATTCCTCATCAATCGTTATTTCATGATTTGCTAGCACCTCTATTTTTGATCGAGCGTGACCTCCCTGAGCGAAGTCGAAGGGCAACCCACAGGAAATTCTTTTCTGGAAATCTCCCGACTGATTGCCCAGATTGTTGTGCCTCTAATAGCTGCTATCTGCGACACAGATTCCCTGGCACTTGATGCCATTCGTTGCTGTTCTCAGGCAGTGGGGACATAAAATCTTTTCAGCAGTTGACTTCAAATCGCTTTCATTATCGTCTGCATCGCCCTGTAATGCTTCTTGACTCTGCGATGTTTCTTGTTCACTTGGGGAAGTAAGGGTCATAAAAGTAATGTTTTATTAAACGCTCTGCTTTTATTCTACTGTTCGACTTGGCAGAGAATGATTGGGGATGGGGTGAATGGATTGCGGGTTCAGCAGTAGAGGTATGACCCCTTTGCTTAACAAATAGACATTGCTAATAGATATCGTTAGAAAAGAATTTGTTAAGTTCTTCTTATTAATCAATCTATCAACCTGTATTTAAGTCAGGTTGATACTCCTAAGATTTATCTCTATAGTGAACTCATTGATTACAAGCTGTGAATCGATCCACTGTACAAGCTGTGATTTTGGGTTTGTCTCTATGATTTCCCTAGATAAATCATTCGGTAAAGTTCCTTCCAAATTGGGATTGCCTTTATAAATTTTTTCCAATTTGCTATCCAGAATTAAGTCGATTTTTCATTCAATTCTTGTTTTTAAGCAATGAATGAACGTCGTCTTTAAGTTTTTGCGATCATTATTTGTTGGTTTTATGAAAGGCATAGGAGATTAGTGATGGTTGGACTTGTGAATCAAGCAAATCAAGGCGCACAAACCCTGAACCGCTTAACCCTGAGTTTTTTCGATATGGGTGCTGAAACAACTGTGATTCGATCGCTCGATTGGGATCGCGAACGGTTTGATATCGAATTCCTCTTGAACAACGGCACAACCTATAATTCTTTTCTCATTCAAGCTGGGAAGAAAGCGCTCATTGACACTTCCCATCGCAAATTTCGCCAACTTTATTTAGATGCTCTGACCGATCTCATTGATCCAGGTGAATTAGATTACCTGATTGTTAGTCACACGGAACCTGATCATAGTGGGTTAGTGGAAGAAGTCTTGCGAATGGCTCCCCAGGTTGTTGTTGTAGGGTCTAAAGTTGCAATTCAGTTTTTGGAAAACATGGTGCATTGTTCTTTCCAGTCACTCATTGTGAAAAATGGCGATCGGTTAGATCTGGGAGATGGGCACGAATTGGAGTTTATTTCGGCTCCTAATTTGCACTGGCCTGACACAATCTTTACCTACGATGCCAAATCTCAAATTCTCTACACCTGCGATGCTTTTGGCATGCACTATTGCGACGATCGCGTTTTTGATGAAGATCCTCACCTGATTGCAGGGGACTTCCGATATTACTACGACTGTTTGATGGGGCCAAATGCGCGATCGGTGCTGTCTGCATTAAGACGCATGGAAAAATTGGAAATTCAGACCATTGCAACCGGGCACGGGCCACTCCTCTGCCATCATTTAACAACCTGGGTGGATTGTTACCGGGAATGGAGTCAGGCCCAGGCAAAAACAGAAAACCTCGTGGCCCTTTTCTACGCCGAAAACTATGGGTACAGCGAAGCATTAGCCCGATCGATCGCTGTGGGGATTCTCAGGACAGAAACGCAGGTCGAAATGGTGGATTTGAATGGTGCTGATCCCCATGAAGTGCGGGAGTTGATGGGGTTAGCGTCTGGATTTGTGATCGGTATGCCTTCCCAATCCAATCGTGCGGCTCATGCCACCTTGAATATTATTCTGACCACTGCCCATGCCAAGCAAGTCGTTGGGTTGTTTGAGTCCGGGGGCGGTGAAGATGAGCCAATATACCTGTTGCGTAATAAGTTTCAAGAAATTGGCTTGACGGAAGTTTTCCCACCCATTCGAGTGACTGAACCTCCAACACCCGTTCTGGAGCGCTTGTGTGATGAATCGGGAATCGATCTGGGGCAATGGGTGATGCGCGATCGTACGATTAAGCAAATCAAAGCCCTGAATCATGACCTGGAGCGGGCCCTGGGGCGTTTGAGTGGAGGGCTGTATATTATTACAGCACAAAAAAATGAACTCTCAAGTGCAATGGTCGCTTCCTGGGTGATGCAAGTTAGTCAGGAACCGTTAGGAATTGCCATTGCTGTTGCGAAAGATCGGGCGATCGAGTCCCTCCTGCGAATGGGAGATCGCTTTGTGTTGAATGTTTTGGAAGAAGGTAATCAACAGGCGTTGATGAAGCATTTTTTGAAGCGGTTTTCTCCGGGAAGCGATCGGTTTGCGGATGTGAAAACTTACCCAGCCCAAAATGGATCACCCATTCTGGCGGAGGCTCTGGCTTACCTGGAGTGTGAAGTGACCAGTCGCATGGAATGCAGTGATCACTGGATTGTTTACAACACGGTGCAGACAGGCAGGGTTGCCAAATTAGATGCCCTGCCTGCGGTTCACCATCGGAAAGTTGCCAATCACTATTAATTGCTTGAACCCTTATTTTTCGATCGTCAGGAGGACTGTTCAATGATAGCAACGACCCCTTCGATGTCAGACGTAAAGCCGAGAGATGTGCAAGTGACGGACATTGCCCAGCAGACGATCGTACTTCGCTCTCGCACCTGGGAGCGCCTGAAGTTTGAAGTCGAATATGCCCGCCAACGGGGAACCACTGCCAATTCCTACCTCATTCAGGCTGACAAGATTGCCCTGCTCGACCCTCCCGGAGAATCCTTTACGCCCGTTTTTCTACCAGCGTTGAAACAACACATTGCCCTCACCTCGCTGGATTACATTATCCTCAACCACTTAAATTCGAATCGTCTGGCAACTTTGAAACAATTGCTTGCCCAAACTCCCCAGGCCACTTTAATCTGCTCCAAACCTGCCGCAAACTTGCTGAAGGAAGCCCTTCCAGGTTGGGCAGAAAAAATCGAAGTCGTGCGCGGGGATGAAACTTTGGACCTGGGGCAAGGGCATAAACTGCAATTTATCGCCGTTCCCACCCCCCGCTGGGCAGATGGTTTATGTACCATTCCTGACAAGTTAAGAAGAAGGAGCAAAAGTCAAGGGAGATTTGGGAAAGGGTGATAAGTCAAGCGGAGCTTCTGCTTTACGGGGTTTTATCACCCTCAAGTCCTGGTTTTTAGG
>JANRKG010000376.1:0-16205 GCA_033763635.1 Leptolyngbyaceae cyanobacterium bins.59 | reverse complement strand
TCCTGGTGGATCTCCAGTGGGGTTCCCATGCGGGAGGTCATGTGAAGTGCTGGGAACGATTTGCAGAAGCAGCCCGAACGGTTCCCGAACTGGATTTAACCGTGTACTATCTGGGACCGAAGCAAACGGAGGTGACGATCGCCCCCAATGTGCGTTACCAACTCCTTCCCCCTCTGCTCGGTACAGACAAAATCCCATTTTTACGGGAACGATCGCGGGATACGGACCTGGCTCCCTACTATCCGGCCCTTGCCAAGTTCCTGCGCCGCCATGATGTTTTACACACCACCAGTGCCTTTACCTTTTCCCGCACCGCCCATCGCGTCGCCCGAAAACAGAGAATCCCGATCGTCAGTTCTACCCATACAGATCTACCAGAATTCACCCGGATCTACTCGCGACAAATTATTAGTCGAGTGGTGGGGCAGGGGTGGCTGAATCGGTTGTTGTTCGATCGCTGGAAGCTAGATGAGTTTCTCGCTCAGGATATGAAACGCCAGTGGTGCAGTTTGATGGGACAGAGCGATTGGGTGTTGCTTTCTAAACCAGAGGATTCAGTTTTGGTGGAAGGTGTGGTGCCACCAGAGCGTACCTCTCGCTTGAGACGGGGCATCGATCCGGAGCGGTTTCATCCGAAACATCGCGATCGATCCCGTCTGCAAGCACAATTTGGAATTCCCCCAGAGGTGCCCGTGCTGCTGTTTGTGGGTCGGGTGGATGAGACGAAAAAGGTGATGACGATGGCGATCGCAGCCCGCCACCTTCTAGGGCGGGGAATGAACTTGCATACCCTGATTATAGGGGAAGGAAGCACCAGCCCCACTGTTCAAAATCTCCTGCAAACCCATGTCACCCTACCGGGAGTTCTGCCCCAGGAGGATTTAGCCTGGATCTACGCCAGTTCAGATCTATTTGTGTTTCCGTCAGAAAGTGAAGTCTCCCCCAATGTGGTGCTAGAAGCTCGCACTTCGGGCCTTCCGGTGTTTGTTTCTGCCCGTGACGGAGGAGCAAAATTCGTCCAGCAATCAGGCGTGGACGGGGTTGTGGTGAGCGATCCCCATCCGAACGCCTGGGCGGAAGCACTCTTGCCTTATTTGGAGGAGAGCGATCGTCGCCACCCAATGAGTCTCGCGGCCCGTCGCTGCATGGAAGAACAATGGCCCTCCTGGGAAACAGTATTGCGGGAGGATTTGTTGTCAATTTGGGAAAAAGTCAGCCACTCCTAGTGTTCCGTCAGGAAAATTTTGACGGGTCGAAGACCCGCAAAATTTAACCCCAATCATTAACCTGAATTTTGGCTACCCATCAATCATTGATTGACTGAACACTAGCTTGCTCCTTGCTGAGTCTCCAAAGTAGGAGCCTTGCGACCAGGCTTAAGTTTGAGGACATTCAAGGCAACGCGGCCTAGCGAAGGGAGCAGTTGCGGACGCAGGAGGCGATCGTCAAACTGGCTCATCCGGCGATCGTTCTCTTGTAAGCAGATCGTTAAAAACTTTTCGGGGGTCAGGTCAAATTCAAAAACACTACCCCCCTTTGCCGTGAAGCCAGAGCCGCCCATATCCGTATTGCCAAAAGTTTTCACGAGATTGAGCAGGGCACGACCATACCCTTTTAGCGTGAGAATGGCTTCGATCGGTTGAATCGCCAACCCTCGCCGCTTACGTTCATAGGCGATCCAATTCACAAAAAAGGTAATATGGCGGGCTTCTTCATCCAGCACCGTATCGAAAATACTCAGCAACGAATCGGGAAACCAACCCGTCTGTTTCCCAATTTCAAAGAGACCAAAGGCGAAAGAAGAATCGATACATTCGCCATAGCCAAATTGCACAAAGGCAGGCTCAATCTGGGTGGGTAGGGGTTCGGGATCGGGGATCGCTGGGTTCAGGTTATAGCGCTCTGTCATGTACCGAATCAGCCGCCCATGACGGTTTTCTTCCCGACCTTGAAGCGCGACCGCTTCCCGAATCAGGGGATCATCGATCGTCGCCGCAAACGCACTGACCATTTCCCCCGCCCGCCGTTCAATGCGAATCGCCTCTCCCCAGAAAGGAATGCTCAACAGACGCTCGATCGCCCCTTCATCCAGATCAGGCCACGACAGGGTTTCGGGTTCATAGGGGCGATGGGTTGCCATGAAACGATGGCAAAACAACTCTTTATGCTCTTGGGAACCGATTCTCATGGATCTTCCTGTGTTTGAAAATTGAGTGTGGCGCAAATTTAAGAGACGCAACCTGTTACGTCTTCGGAGGTTGGAACCTGTTTTCAATCACTATCTGATTGAAATTACATTTCTTAACTAATGATATCGACAGAATTCTCTGAATTGGAATGGAAGGATATTTGTAAAAATCAGTCCCTTCCACCCAATCGGGAAGGGACCAACGTTTGAGACTTTTCAGCAATCCCCCTGATTGACGTTACCCTTTCACTTCAGCAGTCATTTCTGCCGATCGCCAGGAAGCACCAGCGGTCGCCTGTTCGATCAGAGCCATCACTTTCGTACGGCTGAGTTTTGCTTCACCACTCAAGAGCGTATCTAGCGTGGCATGGGCCAGCGCCAGGGGAATTCGGCAAAAATCCAGAGCCGGACCAAAGGGGAGGGATTCGGTATAGGCATCTGCCAGAGCTAGATTGCGACGGGCATAGAGGTGAACATCATTTGCAGTCCAGCCTTCCGGAAAAAAGGTTACGCCCCGGACGAGATCTTCACCGTGATTGCGGAGGATATTGACCGCTTGCAGCCCTCGCCCAAACCCGATCGCCTGTTCCCGATTTGTCTGAGTACCGTCGTACCAGGCCCACAGGTCCGAGAGGAGCAAGCCAACCGCTCCAGCCACGCTAAAGGTGTAACGATCCAGGTCCGCTTCATCTCGAATCGTCCAATTCACGGAGGCCCAGTGAGCCATGCGATCGGCCATTGCTGCGGTTGCATCCCAAACGCGAGGGGCGATCGTCAAGGGAGCCAGGGTTGCCCACTCGTTGATGCGAATTGAGACTTCAGGAACATCCAAGGATCGAGCCGCAACCGTCCGTGCAAATTCATTTCCGGGGCACCCATCCACGGATGCCTGAAGGTCTAAACTAATGAGTTGTAATAACTCAGTTTTAATCGCGTTATCCAGGGTTGGGTGGTCTTCAATCTCATCAATCGCCCGCATACATAGATAACCGGATGCAACTGCTTCTTTTAATCCAGCGGGCAAACGGCTGATGGGAATGTAAAAGGTGCGGCTGGTAGCTTCCAAGATCTCCAGAGCACTGCGATGAAAACCCATGTACTCACTCCTCTCCTCATAAATTTATGCATCAACGAGCAAGAGACCCAATCGGTACTTACTCGGTTGAACTTTTGTATACCATGTTCCCTATGCCTGATCATCGACGAAATCGCAGTATTCTCCTGATAGAGAGTGCATTTCAGACTAATCTAAAAGATTTAGGCCGACGATCGATTCACCCAAATGTGTAATTCTTCCTTAGTGAATTGCTGTAGGGTCCATTGCGTCTGTGTTCCGTAACACTAAATGAAGCCCCTTCCAGGATGGAACACTCTCAAGCTAGATTTTCTCGCAAAGAGTCAATAATTTATTTCGGGCGATCGGAGACCAGGAATGTTATTTCGCTGCATGTCCCCTATATCATTTCAGCACTACACTTTTCAGCACTACAGGCAGAAGCGCATAGGAGTGAGTGAATGACTGCTGGCAGGGTCTTTGTCACGGGTGGTTCTGGATTTGTAGGAGCCAACCTCATTCGGTTGCTGATACAAGAGGGTTACTCGGTACGAGCATTGGTGCGGCCCCACAGTAACCCCGGAAATCTGCGTGGGTTAGAGATCGAGATCGTAAAGGGAGACTTGAATGATCCCCACCTGGCGGATGGGATGCGAGGATGCCAGTTTCTCTTTCATGTAGCAGCCCACTATTCCCTCTGGCAAGCCGATCGCCAGCAACTCTACGCAAATAATGTCCTGGGCACTCGTCACATCCTCGCTGCGGCTCGTCAGGTAGGGATTGAGCGGACAGTTTACACGAGTTCCGTGGCGGCGATCGGGGTTGGGGCAGAGGGCACTCCTGTAGATGAAACCCATCAGAGTCCAGTAGAAAAACTGGTAGGGGATTACAAAAAGTCGAAATATTGGGCTGAACAGGAAGCGGGCCAGGCGGCTAATCAAGGGCAGGAGGTTGTGATTGTAAATCCCAGTACGCCGATTGGTCCCTGGGACGTTAAGCCAACCCCAACAGGTGACATCATCCTGCGGTTTCTCAAGCGGCAAATGCCCGCTTATGTGAATACGGGACTTAATCTGATTGATGTGCGGGATGTGGCCTGGGGACACCTGTTGGCCTTGCAAAAGGGGCAATCTGGGACTCGCTACATTCTGGGGAATCAAAACTGTTCCCTCAAGGAAATGCTCGATCGCTTAGCGAAAATCACAGGAATTCCGGCCCCTCAACGAACCGTACCCGCCTGGTTACCCCTTGCGGTCGCCTGGGTAGATGAATGCCTCCTGGCTCCCCTTGGCAAAACGCCTTCCGTCCCCTTGGATGGAGTCCGCATGTCTCGCCAATTGATGTACTACACTCCAACCAAAGCTGTGCGAGATCTGGGATTACCTCAAACCCCGATCGATCGGGCCTTGCAAGATGCAGTAGATTGGTTCGTCAGCAATGGATATGTCAAATAAGGCAGAGGGCAGAAGGTTAGGGACATACAGGAAAATAACATTACCTGGGAATCGGGTTGGAAGCATCCCACCTTGGTCATCCGATCCATCTCCCGCTTAATCCCCTCCTGGGAGGGGGAGGGGTGGGTTAAGTATTCGCAAAGGCCACTGGCTCGCTTGCCCCCCTGACCCACTCCGCCCTTCGGGCACCCCTCCCAGGAGAGTATGAAAACTGAGGAGCAACTTGCAAAGCTGGAATGCACCCTCTGCCCTCTGCCTTAAAAAGGGACTCACACAGTAGCTTTAAACCCACATTTTCGCTAGTGTGGCAGTAAGCATTATTTCGTTACAGTCTCCGTGAAACTACTTCACTGTAGTTCACATTTATGGTGAGAGGAGCAAATCGCTAGATATGGGAATTCATTTACAACAAGCCCTGGATGTCGGTAAGTACCTCGTGATGCAACGGCTGAAAGGTCGCAAGAAGTTTCCGCTCGTCCTGATGCTGGAACCGCTCTTTCGTTGTAACCTGGCCTGCACAGGCTGCGGCAAGATACAGCATCCAGTGGAAATTTTGAAGCGCAACCTGACTCCTGAAGAGTGTTTTGCTGCTGTTGAAGAATCGGGTGTCCCCGTTGTTTCGATTCCGGGTGGGGAACCTCTGTTACATCCCCAAATTGACGAAATCGTGCGGGGATTGGTGGAGCGTCGGAAGTACATCTACCTCTGTACCAACGGGATTTTGTTGGAGAAAAGCCTGTCTAAGTTTGAACCGTCTCCCTATCTGACGTTTAGTGTTCACCTGGACGGGTTGCGGGAGTGGCACGACAAGTGTGTCGATCGCAAGGGGGTCTTTGATACGGCGGTTCAGGCCATCAAGGCAGCCAAAGCAAAAGGATTCCGGGTGACGACCAACACAACCATCTTCGAAGGGGCCGATCCCAAGGAGATGCAGCAGTTCTTTGACTTCCTGACGGAACTGAACGTAGACGGGATGATGATTTCTCCGGGCTACAGCTACGAGTGGGCACCCGATCAGGATCACTTCTTGAAGCGCGAGCAAACCCGCGCTCTGTTCCGGGAAATCCTCGCTCCCTTTAAGGCAGGCAAGAAACAGTGGAACTTCAACCACAACCCCTTGTTCCTGGATTTCTTAATCGGAGAGAAGGACTACGAATGTACCCCCTGGGGTAGCCCCAGCTACAGTGTGTTGGGTTGGCAAAAACCCTGCTACCTGTTGAATGAAGGCTACTACAAGACCTTCCAGGAATTGCTGGACAACACGGATTGGAGCCAGTATGGTCGGGCCAGTGGCAATCCCAAGTGTGCTGACTGTATGGTTCACTGCGGATATGAGCCGACGGCAGCACTGGACGCGATGCAGCCCCAAAATATTGGGCGATCGGTTGGGACATTGCTGGGAATTGGTGGATAGGAGATCATGGGTCATGGGTAGTGCTTGAGTGATCAACCATTACCCACGACCTATTCGCGATTCCCCCTATTGCCTCACCCGAAAAGACCAGTGGATGTTACGAATTAAGGCCACAGCTTTTATGTTTTTGGCGTTGTAGTAGCTGGTGATTACCGCCGTTTCCTGGGGTGAGTAGCGAATAATCGTCGTGATTGCGTTAGGAAATGGGTCGTCTTTGAACGTACTCCACATCCGGAGCGCAGGTCGCCCATCGATCGTTAATCTCCCTTGCTTGATCAATTTAGACCCTCCTAGTCGCGAACTGAGAAGAGCCTGGTTGACAACCGTTCCAAAGGAACCGGGCTTGATCATGACATCGGTTTTGACGGCCCGTGCCAGTTCCGCTGCTGTCGGTCGCCCCACACCTCGTAACCCTGGTCGATAGCTGGTAATTACAACCGCATCTCGCGAAGCCCCCTCATTGACAAACCATCCAGGGGGATAAAGAATCGAGAAATCATAGGGTAGAACAAAAGCCTGAAACTGATTCGCAGATTGAGCAACCCCAATGGGCTGGGCATCTGGAAGGGGCAGGGTTCCCACCCCCACTACCAATGTCCCCAAAACGACAAAGGCGTTCAAGAGTTTTCTTTTCATCACATCCCCTCCACACTCTGAGTTCAAGAGCCTGATTGCTGATCACCCCTCTTATAGCGCTTCTCAGGGTCATCCACCACAAAGTTCTGTAGAATGTTACGTTTTTCCATCCGATCGTCCTCTTAAAAGCTTTCAGGAGGGACTTCAACGCATTTTGCGGATCATCTCTCGAAAGAAGTGCAAGATGAAAATAGATCGGTTGAGGAGGCTGATTGTGGCGAACTCCGAACATCTCCTAATGCTGCACCGGGGAGTGGCCCACTGGAACGAGTGGCGTAGACAAAATATCCATATTCGGGTAGACCTGATTCGGGCAAATTTGCAGGGATTGAATTTGAAGTGGATTGATCTGCGGGATGCTGACTTAATTGGGGCCGATCTGAGTCATGCCAAATTAATGGGCGCAGACCTGCGATGGGCCAACCTGGAAACTGCAAATTTAGAACAAACGGACCTCCGAAGTGCTGACCTGCGATTTGCCAATTTGACAGAAGCAACGTTGTTACAAAGCAATCTGCAAGCCGCTGATTTGCGAGGCAGCTTTTTGAAGGGCACGGATTTATCAAGTTCAGACTTAACCGCAGCAAATTTAGGTGACATGCGCCTGGTAGGGCAGTTAGCTCCTGCCAGCAGATCGCTCCCTATGGCCTTGCCCAGTCACAACAACGTAGATTTAAACCCACCAGGGGTATACAGTGCGCCACTGCCAGAGAATCCGATCGCCCTTCAATCTTTGCCCTCCTCGGAGGTCATCTCCCATGAGCCACCCTTAAACCCCGATAAGGCAACAGACCTGACCTTTGAAACAGTTTTCCAAACAGACATCTCCTCTGAGAAAAGCCCTGAGAAAAGTCCTTTAGAAAACAGTGCGTTGGATGGAGATACCCTAGACGATTGGATTCAAGAGGGATTTGGGCTGTAACAGAGAGTCACTTCACTCATAGGAATGGAGGGAACCACCGAACGCCTCATAGGAAGATTGGAGAGCAGGTAGATCGCTCTGCACGATCCGTTGCAGAGCAGGAGGCAGAACAGTGGTTTGCAGATGGGCCAGTCGATCGCTATCTCGCATATCCTGGCGAGAGGCAATCCGGGCAATCACTCGTTCGATCGCAGCGGGTAATTCACTTTCAATGCGGCTCCAGACAATCGATTCTGCTAAAGTCTCCACCAAATTTTGTAGAGCCACCTGAGAGGAAGTCTCAACCGTGACCGCTTGAGGGTGAGGGGATAAATTGCCGGAAGCAGCCTCAGAGGGCGAGTAGTTTGTGGGATGGCTAGGGGTGGTACGGGAGGCAACGGCATCCTCTGAAAGCACAGGTTCCGCTGCGAGGGTTCCGGCGATCAGGGACCGTATCAACTCTTCCCCCTGATGCGTCCACAGGGTATTGTTTCCGGTCTCATCTTTAACAAAATGCTGTCCCTCAACCAACCGCTCGCGGAAGCGAAACTTATAGGTTCTGAGGGAAGAAGCAGTAATTCCTAAATTGGATGCCAGTTGAGCAGTTGTTAAAACGTTTGCCACAGCCTTACTCACCTCACCTATCCCGACAATAAATATCCCAATTCCCAATCGCCCTGCGATACCAAATCCTGCACCCCAAGCAACTCGTCCTTAATACCCTGTTTTCAGAGCTTGGTTTTAAAAGCTTGCCAAGCTTGATCAGTCATCAGGAGTTAAGAACTAATGTACTTTAAGATCAAATGTATCACAAAAGAAAAAGAGAGTCTATTCCTTTAAGCTACTGGCTTCAAATCGCTTATTAATCCAACTGACCAGGCCACTCAGCAAGGCTCCGGCCATCAAGATACCGATCGCGGGTTGGATCATGGGTTGCCAGAGGCGATACCACAGGTCGAGTCCGAGGGGAAAATCCATCGACTTACCCAGTACGGCAATCGCAAACCACCCAAAAAATAAGAACACCAGAAAGAGATCCCACATGAGCAGGAAATTGAGAGCATCGATTAACTTTTGTTTCATGATGAGGAATTCGTAATTGGGAATGGGTGATATGTAATGAGGGTTCGGGAACTCTTTTTACCTTTTTACAACTCTTTTTACAATGCTAGTACCAATCCTGTTACCCGTAGTACCTATTAGTAGTAGCTGTTATCGCAGTGCCCGTTCAAGCCAGGTTGACAGGTTAAATCGATCGCATCGCCAGCCTTTCCCTTCTGCCCTTTGCCTCCTGCCTCTTGCCTTACCTGCTAAACCTTGTTTCTCACAAAAAAATGGCTGCCCCTTTGGACAGCCACACGATTGGAAGCAGAAATTTGATTCATATTAAATTGAGCCAGAAAGGGATATTAGCGAATTGAATCCCGAATTTCTTGAGGAATTTGCAGGTCATCGGGGTCAACATAGTGACAGGTTGCATCATCAATACAAATGAGTGCCCATCCTGAATTGTCGATGCTCATTAGCTTGTAAGATGCTTCTTGAACAAAAAAGCCCTTGTGATTACGAATTTCGGATTTAACCTCGACTCTATCGCTTGTCATGGCTACTTAACTCCTGAGTTTTAAAAAAGGTGGGGAACGACTAGCTATAAACAAAAACTAATCGTTAAGTTCATCAAATCCTATCATTGGATTTATGAGAATTTGATGAAGTTAGTTAAGATTTTGTTAACGCTCTTAATCTAGTTAGGCGCGTGATCCCCGCTTTCTCATGGAATAGGGAGTTGAGTTTGTGAAGCGTGTCTTCATAAAGGTTTGTTAAGACTCGAAGAGCCAAACCCTGATTCTCTCTAAGCTTTTCCAGTCTGATTTCCTGCTTAATCCTTCTTCAAGATTCTCTTGAACTTCCTGGCGCATTTCGGGAACCGCCAGAACAATTTGCTGCACTAACTCTACATGGGGTCGCACTCCCTTTTGCCCCGTTTCCAGCATCGCGATCGACAGGTTTACACGAGCCTGAGGGTCTTGGGGATTGAGCTTGACCGCTTTTTGCGCTGCTTTCAAAGCCAACGTGGGTTTGTCATCCAGCAGGTAAAGCCATGCAAGACAGGTCCAGGCAGGGCTGTTTTTGGGCGCACGATCGCAAATTTCCTTGAAGGTAGGGATGAGGGTTTCGATCGATTCCCCGGCTTTGTAACGATTAATTCCCTCTTCAAATAGCGTTTCAACAGGCTGGGTCATAGTGACAACGGATAAAACAGTACATTCAAAAATATGTCGGGATCAAAAACACAGCAAAAAAATAAGAGCTAGAGGATCTAGCTCTCTTAGCCAACCAATCATCATATCCTGGATTGCGAATCAAAAGCCTTTAGAATTCACCCGCGAACGCTTCACAAGGGAAAACTAGGCTGAGAAGGACTTTCCACAACCACAGGTTTGATTAGCATTTGGATTTGTGAACTGAAAGCCCCCTCCAATCATGGCATCACTGTAATCCAGAACCAGGCCATAGAGGTACAGCAAGCTTTTGGGATCACAGACAACCTTGAAACCATCGTAGTCAAAGACTTCATCAGATTCCTTGATGTTGCTTCCATCTTCAAAATCCATCGTGTAGGACATGCCGGAGCAACCTCCCTGGCGCACACCCACTCGTAAACACAGATCTGTATCCTGTCTTTTCCGTAAAGCGATGACTTGACGGAGGGCAGCCTCAGTCATCTGAATCCCCCGTTGCTGGGGCTGAACTGGGGGTTGAAGTGATTGTGTCATGCGTTATGCATCTCCCTATCTTCACGCTTATCGATACGCTCATCTATCAATCGTCTCTAGAATCGATGCCCTGCTACACCTGTTTCGCAATTACGTTTCGCGATGAACGGGATGCATGGCTATAAAAAGCGCTGTAATCTGATAGTAGCGGATCGGACACTTCCCTGGCTTATTCGCTACAATTACGATTCGCAATGCACCAATCAATTTGGAATGTAAACTTTACGGGGTCGTTGAAAGTGCTTCTTCTGAGCGAGGATAAAAAAGCATGGAACAACCAAAATTAACCTCAAAGTTAGCCCCCAAGTCAGCGTTCCGTCAGATTGGTTCCACCCATTTTGTATGGCTCCGAGTTCATGACTGGTCTTAACACATCTACTCGTCGTCGGTTACGGCAACTTTCCCAGATTCCCAGTGTATGGGAGGGCGATCGTCGCCTGTTTTCTACGGGGTCTGCTGATCGATCTTTGGAGGCAGAACCCGCCCAGGAAGGTGATTGTATTCTCTGGGTGGACCGTTCCCAGGGAGTGGTGCGATCGATGGACATGGTTCCCCCCGATATGGGGCCGGAAGCCATTGTACGAACCCTGTTGCGGGCGATGGAACAGCCCCACAATCCCGCCAAGCCAGCGCGCCCGCAAAAAATTGTGGTCCGAGACCGGGAAGTACAGTTTTATCTGCGGGGAGTCTTGCAGGAGTTAGGGATTACGGTCGAGTACATGCCGGAATTGCCCCTAATTGATGAGATCTTCCGCAGTTTTCAGGATGTGGTCAACTCCCGACCTCCCCAACTTCCCCCGGCCTTAGCCGATCGCCTCAACCAACAGGCCCATACCCTCTGGAAGGATGCCCCCTGGGAATATTTGGAAGATAGCCAGATCATTGCGATCGAGTTAAACACCTGGGACATTGAAACTCTCTACTTATCCATCATGGGCAATATGGGGATGGAGTATGGGATTCTCCTCTATCGATCCCTGGATTCCCTAAAACAGTTTCGCCAGCGTGCCCTTCAAGACGAAGACTTTGAAAATATGGAAGAGGCATTCTTACAGCAAGATTGCCTCTTCCTGACCTATGAAGCGATCGACGACGAGGAAGAAGAGCCAATTGATTTAGCAACCCTCCCCCCCTCAGAGATTCAACCGAACTTTGGCAATCTCCATCCTCTAGAGGGGTTGCGATCGTTTCTCCACGAGGAAGAAACCCTGACCCTTTCCGTTGCCCTGGAAGCCCTTCATCGATTTTTTCAACAACATCGCCGTGCCCTCACTGAAGAATTTATAGCCGTCAACGGTCGTTATCGCATTCCCATCCCGATTGAGGCAAAAGGTCTGGCAGCAGAAGGGGCAAAGACGCAAATTTCCGTCCAGGTTTCGACCCTGCCGGACCTCTCCCAGGAATTGCAGGAGATGGCAGAGTCTTTACCTGGGGCCTCCTCGTTTCCCGTCTTGCGCGATGATCTGGTGCCCGAAGGCGCTCTTCGTGCCCTCAGTGTGATTGAGTGGGAGACGCTGGAGCAACTGCGATCGTCCGTCGAGGTCTATCAGGGAGCAGCAACCCCCATCCTGACGAAAGGAGATGGTTTACCGATCATTCTGGTACAAACCTCCCAACCCAAAGCCAAAACCCTAATTCAGAATCTTCAAGAAGCTGGAGGCTTGAAAGCGATTTGTTTTAATCCGGGGGAAGATCCCTTTAGTGGTTCCTACGATCTGGGGTTGTTGTTAACCGACAATGGAGAACTGCATCTGTTTGCCGAATTTGCAGACGATGATCCCTCCTATAAGGTCGCTCGCAAGCAGTGGCAACAACGCTGTAAAAAAACCCGGAATGCTTGTGGCTTAGTCATTGCAAAAGGGGTCACGGGAGCCAGTCGGGGCAATCCCAAACCGAAAGATATGCTGGCCCTCTATGAAACCCAGGTGATGACCACCGAGGAACTAGGATTAGGGCCACTAGAATTACGCTTCATGATTGATTGGGTCTAAGGCTTTTCGGGTGGAAAAAGGGAGGTGTAGGGTATAGGGTGTAGGAGATCATTCCCTCTTCCTAACTCAGCCTCTTATGGAGCCGATCGCCCTTCAATTCTGTGATGTCACCTATCGGGTCAACCGCCGCACCCTGGTCTTTAACCTCAGTTTTCAGGTGCGGCGGGGCGAAACCCTGGTGATCCTGGGTCGGAGCGGATGCGGTAAGACGACCACTCTAAAACTCATCAATCGGCTCCTCAATCCAACCTCCGGGGAGGTGCGGGTTGAAGGCGTTCCGACTTCCCAGTGGCAGCCGATTCAGCTACGGCGCAAGATTGGGTATGGAATTCAAGAGGTTGGGTTGTTTCCCCACTTCACGATCGCCCGTAACATCGGACTCGTTCCGACCTTGGAAGGCTGGCATCCCGATCGCATTCATTCGAGAGTGCTGGAATTGCTGGCGATGGTTGGATTGCCCCTGGAGTTTGCCGATCGGTATCCCCATCAACTTTCGGGCGGGCAACGCCAACGGGTTGGCGTTGCCCGTGCCCTGGCTGCCGATCCGCCGATCCTCCTGATGGATGAGCCATTTGGTGCCCTGGACCCAATCACCCGACTGGAAATGCAGCAGGAATTTTGGCATCTACAACAAAGGCTGCAAAAAACAGTGGTGTTTGTCACCCATGACATTCAGGAAGCCCTGACCCTTGCCTCCCAGATTGCCCTGATGCAAGGCGGAAGAATGGTGATGCAGGAAACACCCCGCGATTTTCTCTATTCACCAGAGCCGGAAGCCCAGGCATTCCTGAAAGGGTTGCAAACGCTTAAAACAATTGATGGCTGGTTAAGGGGCGAACCACAATGACTGGGATAGACTTTCTAAGTCGCTACGGGCCTGAGATGGGACAACGCACTTTAGAACATCTGTTTCTGGTTGCAGCCTCTCTGGGCATTGCCATTGCGATCGGCATTCCACTCGGCATTCTGGTGACACGCCTGCCCTTTCTAAGTAAACCGATTCTGGGATTCGCGAACCTGGTCCAGACCATTCCCAGCCTCGCCCTATTCGGTTTTTTGATTCCCATCCCCTTCATTGGTGGGATTGGGGCAAGAACGGCGATCGTCGCCCTGACCCTGTATTCTCTACTGCCCATTATCCGCAACACCTATACAGGCATTTTAGGGGTAGACCCAGCCATTCGAGAAGCCGGAAAAGCGATGGGAATGACAGATTGGCAACTCCTGACCCAAATCGAAATTCCCCTTTCCCTGGGAGTCATCCTGGCAGGAATTCGGGTGGCGACGGTCATTGGAGTCGGGGTTGCGACGATCGCCTCCCTGATTGGGGCGGGAGGATTGGGAGACCTCATTTTTCGCGGGGTCGCAATTTTGGATACCCAACGCATCTTAGCGGGGGCGATTCCCGCTACTCTTCTGGCTTTATTGGCGGATGCAGGATTGGGATGGCTGGAACAGCAATTAACGGTTCGGCGCTAATTCCCAACAGGCCCATCTGAAGCACAACGAAACCCTGCAAAAAGCTCTCGCGTACCGGGGTGATACCAGTTACGAAACGCCGATCGCATGGCCCAGGGGCGAGTGACCCAGCTTCCTCCCCGCAACACCCGATGTTGTCCATCAAAATAGACCTGGGAGTAGCCCGGATAGGGAAAATGGGTAAATCCTGCATATCCTTCGAACCAGGAAGCCGTCCACTCCCACACATTGCCTAAAAGGTCATAGCACCCATAAAAACTTTGTCCCTCTGGAAACGCCTGGACTGGAGTGGTGCCCCGATAGTGATGACTGTGGTTACAGCGCGTGCGATCGGGCACCTGATTTCCCCAGGGATATCTCTGTCGCTGTTGTAAAACGGGATGCCAACTGGCGGCCTTTTCCCATTCGGCTTCCGTCGGTAATCGCTTGCCCACAAATCGCGCGTAAGCGTCAGCTTCGTACCAACTCACCCCACAAACCGGATGATCATCCCAGGCATGCTCCTCGGACCAATGCAGGGGCCGATCGACCCGATGGACCTGTAACCACTGCCACCCCTCCGGAGACCACCATTCAGCGGTCTGATAGCCCCCTGCCGCCCTAAACTGACGATATTCCCGACACGTCACCGGATAGCGATCGATCCAGTAGTCCTTCAGAAACACTTGATGGATGGGCCGTTCATTGTCCAACGCATCCAGCGACTCGTTCCCCATCTCAAAGGGTCCAGCAGGAATGAAGATGAGAGATTGGGATTGGGAATTAGAGGATGGGAATTGGGAATTGGCAGACGGGGGAACAAGCAGCGCGAGGAGGAAGGCCACCGTTTCACAATGCTGGCTTTCATGTTGCAGCAGAAAACGCCAGAGCCTTTCCTCAGCCGCAAGCGGAGCGATCGTCAAATACTCCTGAACGTTCGCTCTCACAGTCTCCAGGTAATGCAGTGTTGCAGGAATTGAGGGGAGTTTGACGCGATCGGCTTTTGGCAAGCCATCAGCCGCAAAGAGACGATGGTATTCCGGAAAAAGGGGAGTTTGACGAGCACAGTGCTGGAGTAACCATTTCGCTTCCGTATAGGCGATATGTCCCAGATGCCACCCCACAGGGCTAAAGTCAGGATGGATATGCTGACAGAAGGTGGTGTAATCCAGGTCTTGAAATAGTGTCAGAGTTAAGTCACGGCACTGAAGCATCTCCTGCGCCAGTTGGTGCCTGAGATGGTCTTGATTCGCAATGGAAACTTTAGAGGGGTTAGAACTGGTGGATCTGGACATCGAGATCATCTCCTACCGTCAACACACAGCGATCGGGACAGCGCATCCAGTTTCCTGGGAAGAGGGGTTCTGATGCGATCAAAACGGCTTGAGGAAACAGGGGATGGTCCTGCAACCAGTAGAGGGAGGGTGCAGGGAGGGGCGGCGCGTCTGGATTGCCTCGAACTGCATACCGAGACGCAACCAACCGCTGACCATCACTGAGGATCAGATTCGCCGAAACGCTTGTCTGATAAACCTGGGCGAGATCAGCCAGAATCGTCAGCGTTTTGTAGAGTGATTTTTCAAGCGGCAATTCAGGAGATGATTGAACCTCTTGCAAAAACAACCCAAAGATATGCTCTGAATCCGTCGTGCCTCGAATCATCTGGTAAATCTTGTCAGAAAGACGATCGCGGATCGGACGGTATAGGGTTTGTCGAAAGTTCTCAATGAACCCATTGTGAATACAGGAGAGGCGATCGGCTACAAAAGGCTGACAATTACTAACATCTAAAGCTTGCCCTGCCGTTGCACTCCGGACATAGGCCAACACACAGCCCGACTCGATATAACGGCTCAAGCTCGGCAAATTCGCATCATTCCAGATGGGAACGGTGCTGCGATAGGTGAACGCTTCACTCACTTGCTGCGGGTGATACCATCCCACTCCAAATCCATCTGCATTCACAACGCCGGAGGTCATCTGACGGGGTTGATAGCTTTGGACCACCAGAGAATGTTCAGGTTTGTAGATCAAGTTCTCTAATCGGGTCGGGGAACCCAGGTAGCCCAATAATCGGCACATGCGGGAGGGTTGCTCCTGTATTGAAATCTCTAAACCAGATTATCGCGCTTGGCAAAGGTTTAGGTGAGCGGACCCTAAACCTGAGGTAAAATCCCTCTCAGGTTGAAGATTGTGAGTTGGCTGTTACAACATCACCAATCGTTGAAGCAGCCTAACGATTGAGATGAGCCGCCGCAGATAACCTCTGATTCTCACAGATAACCTCTCGGCGGTCGGCTCCATCGATTTGTTATGCCGCTGCGATCGCCCT
>JANRKG010000375.1:0-18765 GCA_033763635.1 Leptolyngbyaceae cyanobacterium bins.59 | reverse complement strand
TGTTTTGTAGTGCGTAATAACTGACGAGCGCAAAAAATGGGTAAACTCAACAAGTTCGCTTCCACCTCCACCAAAAACTTTAGAGAGATAATTTAATAGAAGAAGTAAATCACAGTGTTGCTCACCAAAATAGTAATGAGTTGGAAACTCCGATTGCTTCACCGTCGGTAATGGCGTAACTAAAATGGTTTGAAGTACCTTAGAGAGCTTTTCTGGAATCCCTTTGACAGCCTGATTATCTACTAAGGTGAGCGTATGATACATGTCAAGCCTCTCAGCATCCATAATAGCTATAGCAGCTTCACGTCCCCCGACTGATGGATTATTAAGATGCTTTAGAAAACCTTTGTAGTAGTAGTTAGGTGCCCCAAGATTCAATTGGGAAGCCAGGGTGTATCGAGCACAATTTCTTGCTTCATAAATAACTTCAACTGTAGCTTTATTACAATTTTGGAAGAAAAGTAATTCAACTCGTCCATTAGTAGCTTCATTAAAATTACTAATCACTTTAGTAAATTGATCAACTTGCATCCAGGTTCTTATTTTTCGAGTTGCCGCATGATCGTCAGGACTAACTTCATTGATTTTTCCACCATGCCCAACAACAGCAATAACCCAATGTTCTGCTTCAAATTTTTGGTATGCCCAATCAAGGTATGCTGAAAAAGCAGATACATCACTACTATCTTCTCCTAACCTCACGTTAATTCTAGATACAGCTCCATTAGTAATCTGACGACGGCGCATACCAATTTCGCCTAAATAGTCTGATTGAACAACCACAGCAACTTCTGATTCTTTTGTGCCATCAATTAACATTTTGATGATTGGTTCACCAGCAACTGAAAGATCATTGTCGTAAGGCATCCAATATAAAACGACCCATTTACGTATCAGCTTGGCAGAAGATTTAGAATATACGGCGGAAGCAAAATCACTACCTATTACTTGACCAAAACAAGCTACGCTTAGCGTGGCATAATCGCAAAACTTTCTTCTCTTCATACAGCTAATAAAACTGGAATCTAATTTTTATCTATTAAAATTAATCTAGCATTCAGTAAATAAGCCTTCCAGAATTGTCCAGTAACTTCTAACGACACCAGTGATTGATCTAATTTAGTCACAACTTTTTCGCTCTACGCCGCATCTGTGTCAGATCTGAATCCTACTGTGACAGCATCCGGTTTCTGAAACACCCCCAATGCGTTGGCTCCGACTTCTCACCCTCCTCGTTCTGATTGTCTTCCTGGCTCTCCCAGGGATACTCCTGCTTCCAGCCAGAGCGATCGCCGCTGAAGCCTCCCTACCCACCACCTCGTATCAGGGGGCCACCGTTCCCGACTTTGCCCAGATTACCTTCTCCAGTTTCCCTGCGATCCAGCAAGCAGGGGCAATTCAGGTGTCTGGAGAGGCGATCGGCCTTCTGGGTTACAATCCCTCCCGCACCTGGGAAGCAGGGGCTTCGCTGGGGGAAGTCTTCATGTTAGGGGATACTCAAAGCGTCTTTGGTCTTCAGTCCTTCAACCTCAGCACCCTTGCCCAATTGAGTGGATTGAACCTGTCCCAACTCAGCCTCAGCAACTTTCCCCTCCTCGCTCAGCAGACGATCGCCTCGCTGGTGAACGCCATTCCCACCCTGGGAAACTTCCAACTGGGACAGGTTCAACCCCTGGCGGATCTGGTCAATCAAAACCTGACCCAACTGCCTCTGGACACCGTAAACCTTAAGGATTGGGGCAACAATCTGTTCGCTACGCCCCTCTCAGTGGTGGCCTCCTCCGATATCCTGGGGGCACTTTCCCTCAGCAATTTACCCCTGGAGCACTACAGCTTCACCCAAATCCCAGAACTGGATCAGGTGCCTCTGAGCAATTTCAAGAATTGGCAGACGGCAGTTCTGGATGATGTTCCGGGTCTGACCCAGGTTCCCTTTGCCCAGTTTCCGCTGAACCCCTTCCAAATTCTGGGAGTCGTTGCTCTCCATGATGTCACTTATGGTGGGGATCAGGCACATCAGGAATCCTGGCAAACTCCAACTCAGTTCAGTATTACGGGTAGCGATCGGGTGGGTTTCCATCACAACTGCCAGCAGGCGAGAGGGTGCGACTACCTGGAGTTGAATGCCCCTGGCTACTCTGGCTTTGGAGGAGCGAACGACCCAAGTGGATTACATGGTGCCAGGTGGATCAGAGGAGGGAAGGACGGGGGCGAACAGATGGTGTCGGGAGGCTATGGAGTGCTGGGACAACTCAATGGAGGGATGGAACCCACAGGCAGACTTCCTTTCGGGCCAGCCTTCAAAGTGGTTTTGACGGAAACGGATGAATCGACCGGAACAGGACAGTTTGGCCTCTATTTTCGGGTCTGTATTCGAGACCTCTTTGTAGATTTGGGTTGTACGCCCTATTTCATTGGGCCAATTCCGTTCCTATCAACCAAGGAAAAGGGGCTGATCTTTGTTGGCATGGCAGATGGTAACGGTGGCATGCAGGAATTACCTCCTGAAATGCTGCCTCCAGAAGCACAGGAAATCATTGATCAGTATGGTGGAGGGCAATCAGGGCAGAGAACTTCCAGTTCTGGAGTTTTAGGAAAGTTGTGTGGAACCCACTATCAGGGAGTGAACTTTGAGGCTTTAGCAACGGCATTCAGTGGAATCGAAGGAGATTATGGTTCTCCCGGTTCCTTCGTCTGCAATGCCGATGGGTGCGGTCGTGGTTTAGGACGTTACCAATATATGAGCTACCGGGACGATGTTCGTGCCATGCTTCGCAGAAAACCAGGGGGTAGTAGTTTTCTTGCTAAAGTCGATTCAGGTGCGGCAATTGCTTCAAGTGAAATTCTGAAATATTTTCCTCCAGAGAGCCAGAACCAAGTATTTGAGAGCGATCAGAAGCGTAATATCGACCAGGCAAAGCGGGAAATTGATCCACGCACCGGAAAGCCGTTTGCCAATTACCGACTAATTGAACGGATTGGGCAAATCCACTTTGGTGGACCTGGAGCCGGAATTGATGGCGGTATCAGTGACACGCATGGACGCTTGACACTTCTGACCTACGGGCAGGAACTGGCTCAGAATTACAAGAAAGCTCAACAACAGGTTGCCAACAAATGCAGTCAAACCAATGCTGTTGGAAGCACAACAGGGAAGCCGACTGGCAAGTATGGCAATCCAGTTGGCAATGCCCCCATCACCAGTCCCTTCGGTGAACGGGTTCACCCCATCTATGGAACTCGGCGATTTCATGCAGGGATTGACTTCGGTGTGAGTGCGGGAACCCCAGTTAAGGCCGCTGATGGGGGCCGCATTATTGAGGTTGTGAGTTCGTGTCGAGGAGAAAACAACGATTGTGGTGGGGGCTACGGCAACTATGTTGTCATCGACCACGGCAACGGACGACGGACCCTTTACGGCCACCTTCAGACAAACAGTATTCCCTGGAGTCAAGGGCAATCCGTTGGCAAGGGAACTACGATCGGTCGAGTTGGATCAACGGGGCGATCGACGGGGCCTCACCTACACTTTGAAACTCAGGTCAATGGGCAACCTGTTAATCCTGCCCAGTATGGCTTTAATTGGTAACAACAATGAACGACAGATACCCGAATCCAAATTTTTTGAGATGGCTAGTTGCTGGCTTATTGTCAGCGTTGCTCCTTCCCTCTGCCTCTTTCCTGCCAGGAATCCAGGCGGTTGCCCAGCCCACTGAACTTCCATCAAGTTGCTATCCTCGCATCCCTGCCACTCAACCAGTAGATGTTCGTCTGGCAAGAATTGGAGCCACAACCTATCAAGGGACAGAATATCGCCTTTATCACGTCGATACTCCTGGCAGACAGTTTCTCTACGTTGCTGCGATTAAGGGAAAGCAGTGCAAATCCGCTTACAGCAATCCAATGGGAGATGAGAACCTATATTTCCACAAAACCCTTCCCCTACCCGTTGCTCGGCAAATGGCATTAAGTCAGGTCGATTTTGCGATTCGAGAGGCAGGAGGCATCCAGGTATTTCGCACTCGATTTAATCAACTGCCTCAAGGGTTTTCCCTCGCGGAAGAAGAGGTTTGGGCACTAGGGCAACGAGGGATTCAATTGCCAGCAGGCATCAGAGTCGTCAAAGCAAACCAGTAGGAGGCATTTATGAAATTCTGGTCAGGAATGAGAAATACAGCAATTGTGCTGGGATGTGTAGCGATCGTTTCCTTGGGGCTGATCCCTACGGGTTCCACCAATACCCCAATTCCTGCGTATAGCCAATGGCAAACCGTTGGACAGGCGGCACCCAAAGGACTGCGATCGCAACTGCAAAAGGATCGGGTAGTGCCCGGACAACTGGACCCTGCCCAAGTTGACCAGATGCCCTTCTACAAACTTCAAGAATCAGGACAGGCAAGCCCATTGTATTTGGTTTATGGCAAAATTGCTTCCCTATCTCGATCACAGGCCAATCCCTTATGTGGATTTGCAGGGTGTCAGTTCTATATCTACATGCAACGGGAAAACAAATATGTCAATGCCTTTGAACAGTACCTCGATCCTAATCTGCCTCCATCAACTCCTTTGATTGAAGTCAGTAGTCGTCGGTCAAAAAGGCTTCCTTGCCTTCAATTTAACCAGTTACAGAGCAATCGACAAAACCCACTAATTAAGAAGGAGCCTGTTGTATCTGACACCGTTTGTTTCGATGGCAAAACATTCAAAAAAATTACACCAAGTAATCCAAGAAACTAGAAATTTAAAAGAGAGTTACCAATGAAGTCATCCTCAATACCAACCGTTAAAGACAACTTACAAGGTGATTCGGTTGCAGTATTAACTCAAGCGTTAGAAACCATGATCCAAGAACTTGTAAGTGACTCGCACCATGAGATCTCAGTTTTCATGGATGGTACTGAAATATACCGCTATCAAGCTTCTAACGGCAAAGTGTTTTGGTGGGGAATTGCCCCAGGCACTTCCTTGTCAGATGAACAAACTTCTTGCATTTCCTCCCACTAGCGAGGCTCACAATGGTTCAATTTATCGACAAACAACAAGCCTCAAAATTTCTCAGTCTTAGCGGCGAAACCCTGAAACGCTATCGACTCCAGGGCGAATGGATTGAAGGGGTTCATTGGGTACGAATTAATAGTCGCTGCGTTCGTTACAACCTGGAACTCATTCAAGACTGGTTTCACAATCGCCATGACCCGGCTGCTCACATGAGAGCGATCGAACTCTACCAATCCAGCCTGTTGAGCAATCAGAAAAAATCAACCCGAAAGAATTAGAAAACATCCCGTTAACGGTACAGGAACATGCAACAAGACTTTGGTGAATTTAGCCGTTTGGAGCAAGGGCAGTATACGATGTTTCTCCAGAGAGAACTGTCGGAAACGTCTGAAAGCGCAATTTACTTTACTTTGCCTGGACAGAACGATTACCTCTATGAATATGAGGGTGATCTGGATGAGGCATTGGATGATTTGCCAGAAATCTACGAGGCCAGTGAGGTCAGGATTGGAGCTTTGACACCCCAAGCAGTTGCAGTCGTTGAGCAACTCTGGGACTACTTCGATCGCACCGGAGAACAAACCCTGGAAGGAGAACAGGAGTACAACTTCCAGGTGCAGGGTGAGACGCTATTGATTTTTCCTAAAGACGATCCTGGAGAAGTCGTGGCGATCGATCGGGATGGGCAGGTTGAGTCCAACTTTCAGCCAGAGCGGTTTGAGCATCTGATGGAGCGGTTTGCGATCGCCCATCAGCAAATCCAGCAGTTTGAAACTGATCAGAATCACGATCGCTCCTGGGAACTTTAACGTTTTTGCCCTCCAAATCCCAGCAAAGTGTTGCCGCAACTTGCTTGAGGTTCTAACCTGGCTCAAACATCATTGGGCATCAAGTTTTGCAGTTTTAGCTTATCCATATATCTGCTCTCAATTACTTCCGCACTGTTGCCTGCCCAGGCTGCAATGCGGCTACTACTATTTCCCTGCACTGCCTGGGCTGTAATCCAGGTTCTCCGAGTGCTGTAGAGTGTCATTTTCCGACCGTCTTTCTCATAAATTCCTAACTGAGTCAGAATGACCTTCCAGGCACGATCGTTGAAATTACTCAACCCGATCGCTCCTCCTTTAGGGCTTGGAAATACGAGGGCTTCTGGTATGGGGGTTTCGGGTCGGATACTTTGAAGGAGCTGTCGCAATTTAGAAGGGCAAGCCAGCCAACGGTCCTCATCTGTTTTGGTTTCGTTGCGCGGTATCAGCTTTCCCGACACTTCCACGATCGATTCATGAAAGTGAATCTTGGAACAGTCTGGGGTTATGCTTCTCCATCGAAGGCCGATCGCCTCACAGGTTCGACACCCACTTCGTAATAAAAATTCAACAAATGGGGCGTAATACTGATAATTCATCCCTTTACCCTGATGGGTCTTAAATGCCTGGATGATATTCTCCATTTCTTCAGGCGTAAAAGCGATGACAGGTGGAGCCTTGGGGGTTGGAATTTCCCGATACATCACACGGAAATGGTTTTTCTGAGCTGGGATGCGATCGTACTGCAAGCCCCAATCGACGGCTGCCGCCAGTTGCATCAGTGTGTTTCGGGCGGACCCCAAGGTGGTGACCTGAAGCAATTTCATCCGGAATGCCACGGGATCTTTTAGCCCATCAATTGGATGACAGCGCTCAATATGAGCGGTTGTTGCCCTGTAATGGCTGTCGATCGTTTTGGGGCTGACCTTCCCAGTTGCTAATTTTGCTTGTAGGTAGTCCTCCCACAACTGTGATAGGGTCACTGGCTTTATCACAGTTATGGCTTCAACAGCCGCTAACCCCTTCTCCTGACTGGTTCGATATTTGTCCAGAGTGGAGTCAAATTTTCCAACTGAGATATCCTGTTGAATCTCTAATGCTTTGTCCTGGGCTAGCTTTCGATGGTAAGGACTATCGTTCAATCCCAGGCTGAAAAAATATCGCCTTCCGCCATAGCTCCAGACCAGCCGGAGAGAGCCATTGCACTCATCGACACGGACTGTCCCTCTAGGAGCCTGTTTCCGTTTCTTTGGCCCTGTCGTCATTGCTTACTCTACTGGGGTAGTAAGACAGTTCTACCTTATCACAGTTATCACAGTTATCACAGTTTTTATCACAGTTTGCGATCTAAACTGACCTGACATGCCCTAAAAAGACACGATCGAGAAACGGAATTCTCAGGGGAAAAATCGCCGAAACCCTTGATAAATCGGGCGAATCGCTTGTCTTCTCTAAAAGCCCGTGATGAGGATTGAACTCATGACCTCTTCATTACCAATGAAGTGCTCTACCACTGAGCTACACGGGCAGGAATCAAGGTAGACCTTTAGGTTTACCCTTCAACGCAAAACCTCAAATTGAGCTTTGGAAAAGAATCCTTTCAAATCAGACTTTTAACCTAGATTTCTAACCTAGACTTTTCGCCTAGACTTTTCGCCTAGATAAGTTTGAAAGGAGTGTGGATGGGCCGGGCTAGATTCGAACTAGCGTAGGCGTAGCCAGCGGATTTACAGTCCGCCCCCATTAACCGCTCGGGCACCGACCCCCGCATCCACGATTAACTATCGTAGCACGGGTTATTCACTTTTACTAGAGACAGGCCAAATTTTTCTGTCGTCCCTGCTAAGAAAAGTGAGTGGTCCAGGGTGAGTTAGGAGACACGGGCGGTCCAGGGTGAGTTAGGAGACACGGGCTGTCCCATCTCTACTGGGGCAATAATCGAAACGAATTCAAGTAACCGTCAATGCTTTTTAACAGATTTTTTTCTTTCTCTCGATCAACAACTACCACGATTTGATACAGGCGTTTGTTGACGAGGTAGATCCGGTTACGGGCCATGCGTTGTCCCGGCAATTCCAGGTAAATTTCGACCCCTGGATGCCCATTTAAAGCGATCGTGCGTTGATTCAGGACTTTGCCGCGAATACTTTCCGTAAAGCCATCCCGCACTCCATTAAGAAGGGTTTGCAGATTGGTAGAGTTTTGTTGAGCCTGTTGCACCAGGGAGTTTGGAAGGTCGGAATAGGCTACCATGTAGGCTACTAAATCTTGTTTGCGATCGACCATGAACATTTGGGTATCGATCGGCCCTGCGGGAGTCGCCTGGGTTTGTTTTTCTGCATTGGGATCTCCTGGCATCAGCACTGAAAATCCGCCAGAGGATGAGGAAAACGTTTTCCAAACGGACTGGGCCATTTGAACTGGGACAACAGGCGTTGAGAAAGGGGAAGCGGAATTGGGAGTCGGGAGGGCGATCGCCTGCTCCCCTGCCAGGAATGCGATTCCTGCCAATAGGGTCAAATCACTAAATTTCATCATTGCTACTGCTCACTTTTCATTTCGTCAATTTCTAGCAAACTCACTAGCACTCCTGCCAGGGGAACGGACAGAAATACCCCCAGTAGCCCTGCGATTCTGGCTCCCACCAGTAAAGCAAAGAAAACCACAACGGGATTGAGGTTCAGGGAGTTTTGCATAATGCGTGGAGCAATCAGGTTATCTTGAAGTTGCTGTAACAAGACACAAAGAACCAGCACCTTCAACGCTAACCAGCCGTTCTGAGAAAGGACGAACAATACCACCAGGCCCACTCCCAGGGTGGCTCCAATTCCTGGGATCATGTCAAACAGGCCAATAATGACGGATAGCAAGAGTGCCAGGGGCACTTCTAAGGCGAGAAAAATCAAAAATGTCATCAGGGTGAGGAACAGGGCCAGCAGCAGTTGCCCCCGAAAGAATCCCAAAAAATTCTGCTGAATTGACTGGGCAAAGCGGGGGCGAACGGAACGGGGCACCAGTTTCAACGCCAAATTCCAGAGTCGGCTCCCATCTAACAGCATGAATAGGGCAACGACTGTGATCAGGATCAGGGTGATGAGGTTAGTTAACAGGGATTGGAGAAGCCCAATGCTGAAACCAACTCCTGCAAGCGCCAGGTTTCGCAGTTGTTCTTCCAGAATTGTCAAGTTCACCTGAATATTCCGACTCCGGAGATAAATCTCCAACCCTTCTAGCAGAGTTGCAAAGGAATTAATGATCTCCGTGAGCCGATCGAATAACTGCTGGCTTTGAGAAAGAATCGTCAACCCCACAGTCGTCGCCAAGCCCACAATGATCGCTCCCCCAATAAAAAAGACAACCATGACAGCTAGTGTGTGATGCAGGTAGCGATCGAGCCAACTCACAGGATAGCTCAGTAAAAACGCTACGATCGTCGCAAAGGTAAAAATGACGATCACAGGTTCAAAGTAGTCTAACAGTTGGACTAAGGCCCATCCTGTGGCAAAGAACAGCAAGAAACGCACCAAACTGGAGTTACTTAGCTGATCCCAAAGGGTTCGAGACGGAGTTGTTACGGGTTCGGGCGAGGGTAGGGGAGACTCTGGGGGACGATTCATGGAAATACAAGCTTCGCGGGTCAGAAGGTGTCTTGAGAGGAATAAGGTAGGGTAGAAACGGAATGCATCTCGCCTATCTTCCATCCATACCCATTGATACCAGAATCTATGAGAGTCGCCGTTTTTAGCACGAAGGAATACGATCGCCAGTTTCTTGAGCAAGCCAATCGAACCTTGGGCCATGATCTGGTGTTCTTTAAGCCCCAATTGGATTACCGCACTGCTCCCCTGGCAAATGGATTTCCGGCAGTCTGTGTGTTTGTAAATGATGAACCTGATGCCCGGGCACTGGAAATTTTGGCTTCCAATGGCACTCGCTTACTGGCCTTGCGATCGGCAGGCTTTAACCATGTGGATTTGAAGGCGGCGGCAGCGTTGGGGATCACAGTGGTTCGGGTGCCCGCCTATTCGCCTTATGCCGTTGCTGAACATGCGATCGCCATGATTCTCACGTTAAACCGCAAAACCCACCGAGCCTTTAACCGCGTCCGGGAAGGAAACTTTTCCCTGGAAGGACTCATGGGGTTTGACCTGCATGGACGCACGATTGGAGTCATTGGCACTGGCAAAATCGGTGTAATTTTTTCCCAAATTATGCATGGGTTTGGCTGCACCATCCTGGGTTATGACATGTACCCCAATCCCCAGTTTGAAAAGATTGGAGCAGCGGGGTATGTGAACTTATCCCAACTATTAGAACAGTCCGACATCATTTCCCTGCACTGCCCCCTCACCCCTGAAACTTATCACCTGATTGATGCCGAGGCGATCGCCCAAATGAAACCGGGAGCCATGCTCATCAACACCAGTCGGGGGGCATTAGTGGATACGGAGGCCGTGATTCAGGGGTTAAAGTCCCATCAAATTGGAGCGCTGGGGTTAGATGTCTATGAGCAGGAAGGGGATCTGTTTTTTGAGGATCTGTCCAACAACATCATTCAAGATGACCTGTTCGAGCGGTTACTGACCTTTCCAAATGTCCTGGTGACAGGCCACCAGGCGTTTTTCACAGCAGATGCCGTGAGAAATATTGCCGAGACAACCCTCGTGAATATTCGGGATTTTGAGCAGGGGCATCCCTGTGCCAATGAAGTTCGAGCAGAGGAAAAAATTGTGGCAAAAGCTTCTGCTTAACATTTTGTAACCCTTCGATGGGAATGGAATCATCAGATAGTTGCTTCGCTCCTTTGAATGTGATGATCTGATGATGTGAGGAAAAAATAATTAGGCTCTTTCTTTCTGGTTTCATCCCCGATTTTTCCATTTCCTACCTTCATTCAAAGCTATGACCCTCACCCTTTACTTCCTACGCCACGCCCAAACCGATTACTGCGTCACAGGCGGGTATTGTGGCTCCTCTCTGAATGATCCCGGACTGACCCCAGACGGGATGGAAATGGCTGAAGCCTTTGCCCGTGCCTACCAGTCCTTTGAATGGCAAGCGATTTTGTGCAGTCCTCTAAAACGGACAATTCAAACCACCAAGCCTATCTGTGCTGCCACTGGGATGGACATGAAACTCCGGGAGGAGTTGAAGGAGATCAACTACGGTCAGTGGGAAGGAAAACACCCGGATGTAGTCAATGCAGAATTCCACGACGACTATGTACGGTGGCTGACGGACCCGGCCTGGAACGCACCTACCGATGGCGAACGGGCCATTGATATTGCCCGTCGATGTTCGCGAGTCATTGAAGAGGTCGAGCAGACCTATACCAACGGAAATATTTTGCTGGTCTCGCACAAGGCGACAATTCGTATCATCTTGTGCGAACTATTGGGGATCGATGTCGGGCGGTACCGGGATCGGTTTGCCATGCCCGTCGGTGGCATCAGCATTGTAGAACTGGCCGCACGGGGACCGTTTATTCATGTGATTGGCGATCGCTCCTATATGTCCCCCTACCAGCGCTCCCTCCCTAGCACCTGACAGGTTCTCCCTGTCGAGAAGTACGACCCAGCAGGCCATCATAGATATCCATCATTCTCTGGGCTTTAGTTTCCCAGACAAATTCTCGTGCTTTTTCAAACGCTTTGGTAGACATGGATTGGCGCAGTTGATCATCCTCTACCAACTGTTGAATTCGGTGCTGCAACTCCTGCACCACAGCAGCACGGGACAGGGGATCAATCTTAAAGCCCGTCCCCTCCGTCACATATTCCCCAATGCCCCCATTGTTAACCACAATACAGGGCAACCCACTCGCCATTGCTTCCATCACAACAGCCCCCCCGAACTCGCGCACGGAAGGAAAGCAGAAAATGTCAGCCTTGCGGTAATACTCAAGGGTTTGGTGCTGCGGAACCCACCCGGCAAACCGTACCTGATCTTGCAGGTGAAACTCCATCACTTTTGCCTCCAGCCCAGCCCGTTCGGACCCATCTCCAACGATCGTCAAGTGAAGTTTGGCCCGTGTCTCTGGATTCACCTCACGGATCGCATCAATCAACATATCGGCCCCTTTATAGGGCACTAATCGGCCTACAAATAACAAATGAATGCGATCGGAGTGGGGCTTCAATCTATCTTTTGGCTCCCTTAAAAAATCAGGGGTAATTCCGTTTTCATAGAATAATTCAATCCGCTGATCTTCAATCTGGAACAGGTCTTGAATGAGATTCAGGGTATAGGTTGAACCTGCGAGGATGCGATCGGCATTTTGATAGGTGGTTCGATAACCGGGGATCACATGTCGACCAACCAGCCGCAGAAAATTAAAGTAAGCAAACTCCTGACGGGCCACGCCATCAAACCCAGGGGGAAAGGGCACCCCTCCATTCACAGGTCCCAGAACGAACGGTGTATTTTGACAGGCTTCCATTAATTTCACTGGATAGCGAGGCATCATGGGAGTGATGGCATGAACAATGTCAAATTCTCCCTCTAACACTCGGTCTTTAAATCCTTGATAAACTAGCTCGTTGAACTCCGCATAAATGGGATAGTTCAGGGCATTGTAGAGAGGCCAGATGACTTTTCCCTTCGGAGTTGTCAAGCGTGCAGCAAGCTTGTAGTAACGCTGCATTGCCTCACTTTCAGCAATATAGGTCATGTCGCGATCGGGATGTTTTTTTTCTAAGGCAGCTTGATTGCGAGCGTGGGTGACAAGGGTTGTCTGGGCAAGCCGACTCATTTCTTCATAATATCGATATCCCACCAGGGGAACGGAGGGCCAGTCTGGATTACATTGCTCAATAATCAGAAGTACTTTTAGGTTGGCATCAAGCATGTTGGGTCAATCTCCTGGTAGAAGCCCTTGCATAACGTCAAGGGAGTTTGTAGTCGGTGCTGGAGGACTGGTGCGACCTGCAATGCTGGGGGAGGTGCCTAATTTTAAGTTTCTTAATATTTCTATTAAACTATCTTTAGAAAGAGTCCAAATTTCAATTAATGAGTAGTCAGAAATAAAAAAATGAGGATCGATTCTTGGATTGTGATCGATTTTATTGTTATTTCTACTGATCAGATTAGTTGTCTTTTTCGTAATTTATGAAACGCCCTAGGTTGCGTTTCTACGTTTTGTTCCTTACCTCTTATCCCTATGAATCTCCCCCCTACTGGTCGGCTTGTTTGGAATCACTCAACCCATCTACCTGGGCTAATTCCTTTGTTAGAAAAAATGACCCACGAACCGGGAATTCGCACTATCACGCCAGCGGTCATTGGGCATACGCGATCGAACTCAAATACCTTTCAGCTAAAAGTATCTGTTCCCATCCGGGGCGGATTTAAGTTAATTGCGCGCAAGGGAAAAACTTATCAGGAAGTGTTTATTATTACTGACTTAAGCCAGCAAGAATTAGAAGAAACGATCGCCCGTATGTTGAATTAGAAACGAGTTTCATATTCGACGACACCCCGCGAATCCCCTGAAAAATCCGTGGACCCTCTCAACAGTATTTGATCGTTTACCCGATATCGGAGACCAAATTGAGGGTTCTGATCTGTTGTAAGTTCTTTCAAAATTGAGGCAGACAGGTTGTTCGTGATGTCTACCCCCACTTCTGCCGCCAGCCCCAGGGTTGAGGAACTGGCGCGGGTGGTACGGGCATCCCGGGAGGTGATGACCGTTGGGAAGAGGCGGAACTCGCTGAGGCCGATCGCGTTGCCGATCGCCGTTTGAATTTGGCTCAGGAAAGCGGAGCCAGCCAGGTTTGCCAGGGCAAGGCTATCATCGCCGCGCCCTAAGGTACTGACGAATCCACCCCCCAGCAAGGCAATGATTTCCGTCCGGGTTCGGGAGGGGCTACTGGTGAGTTCGAGGGTGTCGAAGATCTGACTGGCAGGACCGCTGACCCTTGCCTGGATGCGAACGGTTTGCAGGGAACCGATCCCCGTCGCGGGGACATCTTCCACATCGGAAATAGAGAAGAAACTCGATCGCGTTGGCACTCTGGAGCGGGTGATTTCGGGAACAGACGTAATCAAGCGGATATTTAAGACAGGATCAAGCCCTTGCCGGGGCGTGAATTGGGCCGTGTGCTCAAACCCTCCCGCCAGGGTGAACTGGGTGGTAAAAATATTCAGTTGTCCGCCCCGGAGTCGAATCGTCCCGTCTGCCAGAGGATCATCTAAAGTTCCCGTAATGATCAGTTCTCCCGCTGCCAGGAAACTCAAGAGCGGCTGGCGGGTAATGAGAATCCGATCGCCCAAAACCAGCCGGAGATTGTCAAACCGAGGGGGTTCAAATACATTCTCCCCTGCAACGACTTCCGCTACGGCTGGAGTCCGGGCTGCCACCTCATCCGGTAACAAGACCTGTCCACTTTGCAGGGTAATACTTCCCCCCAGACGAGGCCGCAGGGCGCTACCCAACACAGTTACATTGCCATCCACCCGTCCCCGATACAACCCTTTCAGGTTCAGGGCCAAATTATCCAGGGTGACCGCCAGCAGATTATTGCGATCGGGATCAGTTTCCGAAAGGGCATCAGAGAGGGGGAGGACTCCTTTCGCCACCACCTTTCCTCGGCTGAACTCCCCATCCAGATTGCTTACCTCAATCCGATCGACATTAAAGACCGCATCCGCATCTACATCTGTAAGGGGTTCGGGCAACGCCTGAATTTTGAAAGTTGCGTCCCGAATCGTAGCGGTTCCGGTGGCGATGGGGTTCTGTAGCGTTCCAGCAACCCGTAAATCGACCGATCCCTTCCCTCCTTCCCAGGAAACTTGCCGATTCAGCAGGTTGAGAAGGGCCAATCCTTCGTTACTGACTTTTGCATTCAACTCAATGCGATCGTTCTCACCCTGAAGCGGTAGCGGGAAAGAACCCGTAACCGTCACAGGTTCCGGCCCCTGAACATCAACCGTACTGCCAAAACTGAGCCGGAACTGATTGTAGCTGAACCCAGCCCGTGCTGCCTTCACGGGTTCTCCGTTCAACGTGCCATCGACAAGCCGCAGTTCTCCAACTGCACGAGGGTCTGCTAAATTACCAGCGATCGTCGCGTTGCCATTCAGCCGACCCGTTACATCGATTGGCAGGGCAATCACTTCCTGCACGTCCTCCAGGGAGAGGTTTCTCACCTCAATTTGACCCGATTGGGTCTGAGTTCCGACCTGTCCCGTAAAGCCTACGAGCGTTTCTCCCGTCTCAAAAGTCAGGGGAATCAGGGTTAGGTTGCCTCGATCAAATCGGCCCTTCGCCACAACCCGTTCGGCCCCATAGCGGCCCCATTGCCAGTTCTGTCCCTGGAGGTCAAAGTCAGCAGTGAAACCCCGTCTCAGAGAACCACTCGCCGTCACTTCCCCGGAAAAACTCCCTTCTAAATCAGCAAAATTATTGGGAATCACGGGCGATTGCCGTTGGTCCCTTTGCTGTTGTAAAAGGGTGGCAATTTCTGAATACCGTCGTATCTGGGTAAGCAGCGATCGTTCCGCTTCCCCAACCCCTTGCAGTGCCAGATCCCCGGCCCTTGCATTGGGCGGATCTTGCCCCAACAGCAGGGTATCCAACCCCAAAATCTCGATCACCTGGGCAACATCTGCCAGTTGTCCCCGTACAATCTGAAGCTTGATATCTCCCTGGGGATCATTTCCTGGCGAAAAATTGCCACTGATCCGGTAGCGGCTGCCTCCCCGTTTTCTGCGTGGGTCAGGAAAAATCTCAAAATCGCCATCCGTCAGGTTTAGAGTACCGTTTGCATAGCGAATTCTCCCAGCAAACCGATCGCCTTCTAACAGGCCCAGTCGGGGTCTGAGGATATCCACCGTTCCCTGGGCCGTTTGTCGATCGAGATTCACTGCGAGATCACCGGAAAACGTCCCAGAAACAGTTCCCAGGTTGGGGATCGGGGCGACGTTGAGGAGAGCGATCGGGAACTGGCGGATGCTCACTGCCAACCCATCTCCCTGCGGTCGTCCGATTGCCGTCGCCTCCCCTCGCCGGATATCAAACGATCGGGGGCGATTTTGCTCTAAAGCAACAAAAATGCGATCCTGTTGCCCTTGAAGGCGTAAATCCACAGTCTGGGTTCCTGTCGCTCGAATGGGACCCACTAATCGGGGTTCAAAGGCCACATCATTAATTGCAAAGCGGTTCAAGCCCAGAGTTCCTACAGCCGTCAAGGATTGAAGCGGACCTCGCACCCGTCCCTGAAAATCCGCCGTTCCTGCCACCCGAATTCCCGAAGGCAGGGCAAAGGCCAGATCCCCCAGATTGTAATTCCGGGCATTGATGTTTAAGTCAACATTGGTGATTTCCGGCGCACCTGGACCTTCCAAACGAGCAAAGATCAACCCGCTCGCCCGTAGCCCTGGTGCCTGGACATCTTGCAACCGGACCTTTTCCCCATCCCACTGTACCTGGGCCGTCAGGTCTCGACGAGCCAGGGGGATATTTTGGACAACCAGCCCGCGCGGGAAATTGAGCCGTCCGGAAGCCAGAATCGCTCCAGGGGACAGATTATTGATATTGGCTGCTACATTAAACGTTCCCCCAACGGTGCCCCGGATGCCCGATGCAATCCGGTTCAGTTCTACCTGACTTCCCTGAAGAGTGGCTTGCAGTCGCCCATTCCTCAAATTACCCAGAGCAAACACTGTGCCCCCGGCAACGTCCAGCCGCAATCGCCCCGTTCCCTGAACCGCATTGGGATTGAGATTGGCAACCGCTCCTCGCAGATTGACCGTTCCTGTTACAGTCCCCGGCACTCCCTGCACAAAGGGACTCAGGCGGATCTGGTTGCCCTGTACGGTTGCTTGCAGTTGCCCCTCCTGCACCGTCCCCCGTGCCAATACCACCCCTCCGGGAGTATCTACCCGGAAGCGGCCCTCGCCCCGGAGCGTATTTGCACTCAAATTCCTGGTGTTCCCACTCACGGTTGCCGTGCCACTAAGGATGCCCGGAACTGCGGAGACAAAGCGATTGACTGCAATTCGAGAAGCCTGAATCGTGCCCTGTAACTGGCCGTTGGTTACGCGGCCCTGAGCCGTCACCGTGCCACCGCCCACTGCAACGATCGCGTTTTCCAGTAAGACATCCGTTCCCGCGACCAGGATGGTGCCAGAAGCGGGATAGGTTGCACTGGGAGCCTGCCACCGTGCCCGGATTTGGGGGCGAGCGAAGGTGCCAAAAATCTGCCCGTTTGACGTAATCGGGCCGAGCGTAATCGGTAATTTTCCGGCGTAGGATTGGGCGATCGCATCCGCAGGAACATCGGTCGCTGTGAAGCCGAACCCTAACCGTTGCGCCGACAGTAAGATCCGCCCTTCCGCCCTGACTTGGCCTCCTACGGTAGGAGTCGCTTGAATATCGGGCAAGAACAGAACCGATCGCAGCAGTTCAAAGCGGGCACGGAAGGCGTTCAGGTCTACGCGATCGACCCGTACCCGTTGATTGGAAGTCACCACCCCGGAGATCGCAGGGCTTTGGGTCGTTCCTTTAATTTGTAAATTTGCCTGGGCCAATCCCGCAATGGGTACAGGAAGCTTGACTCCCAGAGTTTGCAACATCAGAGGAATGGAAGTAGGACGAACCGCAGCCGTCAGATTCAGGGGGCCGCGCAAGTCCAGCGTTCCCTTCGCCTGTACGGGAATACGCCCAAACAACAGATCAATCGTTTCCAGGACGACGACTTTATCCTGAAAGCGGAGTCGTCCCGTCGCATTCGCGAGTTGCTGAGGCACTCCCGGTAATCTCAGGGTGACTTTGTTTGCATCGATCGTACCAAAGAGAGAAGGAATTTCACTTCCCACTAACTTAGCTCTGAAATTGGCGTTGGCCCGTCCCGCTTGCAAGTCGATCGGCAAGGGCAACAACCGCCCCACATCCAACACCGGGAGATTCTCACCCGTCACCCGGAGATCCGCCTGGGCCGTTTCCGGCACGGTCTCCCCCGTGATTTTCACCTTCCCATCCTTCGCAAATTGCCCCGCGAAATCGAGCCGAATGCGCTGCCCCTGATCCTCCTCTCCCAAAAAGCGAGCGACCCCACTCAGTTGACTCAGGGAAACAGGCACCTTGGGCTTCCCGACAGGGGGGTTTGGGACCAGATCCACCGCCCCACCCTGCACTCGCACCGCTTCAATCTCCGTCGTGATCAGTCCCTCTTCTTCCTCTGTCTCAGCAAGGGGAGAGATCCAGACTCCTTTTTTGTCCTGCTCTACATAGATATAGGGCTGAATCGCAGTCAAACTCAGGTGTAACCTGCGGGTCAGCAACACGCGCCAGGGGTTGTAATCTACCTCGATCGCCTGAATCACCATTGAGTCAGGATCGGTAGGCGTTGCAGGCAGGGAAGACGGCCCCAATCGCAACCGAGTTAACGAAAACCGCTCAACCCGTCCTAACTTCACAGGACGCTTCAGGCTCTTCGTCAGCCCATCCTGCACCAGAGGAACGAGTTGTTCATGGACGAAAAACCAGGCCCACCAAAGGGCAGCACCACCCCCTAACAGCAGAACAGACACCAGGATCAGGGTTGTCCGACTGAAGAGCAGAGACCTGAGACGGGACCGACGCGGCCCAGATGGATCACCCGAGTTCTGGGGGCTTGTCATTGCGAGACCACGAGACGTTCAATTGTGCCAACCTATTCTGTAGCACAAAGCTTCTCTCTTCAAGCCTATTTCTTTAAGAATTCGGCTGAGGTTCTTCCGTAGGCTGAAGCGACGGATAGATGAAATGTCCCGTAGTTCCCACATATTGCTTGGTATATTGTAAAACCTCCCAAGACCAGTCTACCTCTGTATCTGCAACTCCCAGCAGTTGTTTTGCTAAAGCATCCGTAATGACAATGGCGTACCGATTTCCATCTACCGTTCCCGCATTGGGATTTAACCAGTTAAAGTCTCCGCACCACAATTGCACAACTTTTCGAGACCCTTTAGGGCCAGGAAT
>JANRKG010000374.1:0-4964 GCA_033763635.1 Leptolyngbyaceae cyanobacterium bins.59 | reverse complement strand
GTTGGAAAGGGGGGCGGTGGTCGGGGCGGTGGCTCTGGTGCAGGGAAAAGGATGTGAAGCGGCGATCGCATCTACGGAAATGACGGGGTTTGTTCTTCCTGCCCAGGATTTTCTGGATTGGGTGGAACAGGATACTGAACTGAAACAGGCATTTTTGACGCAACAACCCGATTCTGAACTGATACAGAGAAATTCTCCCGCAGAGTCGCAAAATTTCGTGCCCAGATCGATTTCGGGTAAAACAAGAGAGCAGATTGAACTCAATCCTTTTGATATCAAAACCCGTGAGTTGAGCGAAGCCGAAACTCACGTTCCAACGGAAGCGACTAACCCAAGAAGTATTTCATCCTATCCCCATATCTCCGCTCAGGAAACCTTACCCAACGCCCTGGCCTGTTTCCAAATGATTTGCCGTTCTCTCCAGGTTCCCTTTCGACGGGATACGGTGCAACGGGTGCTGGGGGAACAAATCGCCCGGACAGGAGGCTTGTCTCTAGGATTCTGTGGCTCGGTCGCAGAATTGCTGGGATTGCAACCCCAACTGGTTCATCTCGAAACCCGCCAGATCCAACGGCTGCCTGTTCCGGCGATCGTGCCCTGGCAGGAAGGCTTTGCAGTTATCTACGAGACAGGTTCTCAAGTGGTGCTGGGGGTGCCAGAACTGGGAATTGTGACGCGGACGATCGCCGACCTCATGGACCTCTGGGGACCGTCCACCCAGGCTCTCCTACTCCAGGCCACACCGGAAACCCCACGGGAACGGTTTGGTCTGTCCTGGTTCTGGCCTGTGTTGATGCGCTACCGACGGGTGTTGTTCGCGGTGCTGGTGGCTTCCTTCTTTGTGCAACTGCTGGAACTGGCGAATCCCTTGATGCTCCAGGTCATCATCGACAAGGTGATTGGACAGAATAGCCCCCAAACCCTGGATATTCTGGGAATTTTCCTGCTGGTGATTGCCGTGTTTGATGCAGTTCTTGCCAGCTTCCGCACTTACCTGTTTGTGGACACCACAAATCGCATTGACTTACGCCTGGGGTCCGAGATTATCGACCACCTGTTACGATTGCCCTTGCGCTACTTCGATCGTCGCCCTGTGGGAGAACTTGCCAGTCGGGTGAATGAGTTGGAAAACATTCGCCAATTTCTCACCGGAACTGCCTTAACCGGGGTACTGGATGCAGTGTTTTCCATCCTGTACATCGTGATTTTGTTCATTTATAGTTGGCTGCTCAGTCTGGTAGCACTGTCAACGATTCCCCTGTTTGTGGGATTGACGGCCCTGGTGTCCCCCATTGTGCGCCGACAGTTGCGAACGAAGGCCGATCGCAATGCCCGTACTCAGTCCTATCTCGTAGAGGTGCTATCGGGAATTCAAACCGTGAAGGCTCAAAATCTGGAGTTACGATCGCGCTGGCGCTGGCAGGAGTTCTACGCCCGTTACGTCAGTGCTGGGTTTAAGACCGTCTTTACCAACACCACCGCTGCCGCTACCAGTCATTTCCTCAACAAACTCTCGGCCCTGCTGGTGATCTGGGTAGGGGCACATCTGGTTTTGAAAGGCGATCTCACCCTGGGGCAGTTGATCGCCTTTCGCATCATTGCGGGTTATGTCACGAGTCCTTTGCTTCGGCTTACCCAACTCTGGCAGAACTTTCAGGAAACCGCCCTGTCTCTGGAACGCTTGAGCGATATTCTCGATCATCCCCGTGAGACGGAAGGGGACGATCGCCAGATTCCCCTTCCGGCAATTCAGGGCACGGTGCAGTTCGAGCAAGTCAGTTTTCGGTTTGCACCGAATGGACCGCTGCAACTGGAGAATTTGACTGTCACCATTCCGGCAGGAACCTTTGTGGGAATTGTTGGGGAAAGTGGGTCGGGCAAAAGTACCCTCGTGAAACTGCTGGCGCGGCTCTATTCCCCCACTTCCGGGCGCATTCTGGTGGATGACTATGAGATTGGAAAAGTGCAGTTAGATTCCCTGCGCCATCAAATCGGTCTGGTTCCCCAGGATTCCCTACTGTTTGAAGGAACGGTGCAGGAAAATATCGCGCTGACTCGCCCGGATGCACCGATCGAAGAGGTGATTGAAGCGGCCCAGATTGCCTGTGCCCACACATTTATTATGGGGCTTCCCGAAGGCTACAATACCCGTGTGGGGGAACGGGGGGCGAGTTTGTCCGGGGGACAACGGCAACGGATTGCCATCGCCCGCATGGTTCTCCAAAATCCCCAGATGGTGGTTCTGGACGAGGCCACCAGTGCCCTGGACTATCCCACCGAGCGGGAACTCTGCTTAAATTTAATGCGGCGTTTTCGGGACCGTACTGTTTTCTTCATCACCCATCGGCTCAGTACTGTTCAAGGGGCCGATCGCATTCTGGTTCTGCATCAGGGCTTGCTGAGCGAGCAGGGAACCCATGCAGAATTGATGGCAATTCAGGGGCGCTACTACTGTTTGTACCAGCAACAGGAGTTGACCCATGCCTGATCCTGCCTTACTGCTCCTCGCCTGTGCTACCTGTACGGGGAATGTCGTTGCCCAAATCCCTGTCGCCCATCCGGTAGACTGCACCGCGAACCCTTCCCAATCCCCCTGTGTCAGTCCTCCCGAACCCCAGGACGATCGCCAATTTTCCATTTCCCAAAGTCTCCCCCCGGAAGAAACACCGAATTTTGCGGCTTCTGGCTTGCAAAATCGACCGATGACCTTCCCCGGTACTCAGGGTCCAGACGTAACCCATCTGCAAACCTGCCTCCGTAAGCTGGGACACTACCAGGGACCGATCGATGGCCTGTATGGTCCCGCGACGGAGACCGCCGTGATGCAGTTCCAGCAAGCGCAGGGGTTAGGGGTGGATGGCATCGTCGGCGAGAACACCTGGAACGCGCTGGACAGAGAGCAGACAACGATCACTCCCTCTCCTGATTCCTCCCTCACCCTTTCTGGCGATCTCTCCATTGCTCCTGGCTCGTTCATTCCCCTGCCTTCTCCGGTTCCTGCAACCCCCAACCCTGGTGTGTCCCCGATTCTAGAGACGCAATTTACCGCGTTACGGTTAGGTTGGTGGGTTGGTGGGTTAGTGATTCTGACGGTCGCTGGGGGGTCTTGGGTGCTGGTCGATCGCAAAGGGTTAGACGATTGCCCTGAACTCGAACCCTTCCCCTCGGATGCGACAGTCGTGCTACAACCTTCCCCCGTGTGGCTTCAGGGCATCATCTGGACACTGGTAGGGTTGACCAGTTTTGGGATTCTGTGGGCTTGCACTGCGGAGGTTGAGGAGTCTGTTCCTGCTCAGGGACAGTTGCAGCCCCAAACGGAGGTAAATCCTGTCCAGGTGCCGATCGCCGGAGTCGTGCGGCAAGTTCACGTTCGGGAAGGGCAAGCCGTGCAACCGGGGGATTTGCTCGTAACGCTCGATCAGTCCGTTGCGCAGGATCAGTTACTTTCCCTGCGCCAAATTCGCCAAAGTTTGATTCAAGAAAATCAGTTTTACCGTCAGCAATTGTTAGGGACTTCTGTGGACGATCGAACTTTCAAGCAAGTCGCCCTCTCTGAGGAAATGCAGGGATTGGTGAGAAACCGGGCAACTTTGCTTTCTGAAAATGCCCTCTTTCGAGCGCAAATTGAGGGAGGGAATGCCCCAAGTCTTTCCTTGGACCAACAAGCCCGTCTTTCTTCCCTGCAAAGTGAATTCTCTTCTCGCACCACAGCAGCCCAACTGGCGATCGGGCAGTTGGAAAAGCGCCGCAATCAAATCGATGTCCAGATTGCCAGTGCCCGATCCAATCTGGTGACGAATCAAAATATCTTGCAAGGGTTAAATCCGCTGGTGAAGGAAGGGGCAATCGCCCGGATTCCCTATCTTCGCCAGGAACAGGAGGTGAATAACCAGCAATCAGAGGTGAATCGGCTAATTCAGGAACGTGCCCAGGCGGATCTGTCGATCGCTCAGGCTCGTGCAGAATTAGAGAACACGATCGCGAACTCCCGCCGTGACCTTCATGCCCAGATGGCAGCGAATCAAAAACAGATTGCTGAAATTGAGAGCCAGATGAGTAAGGCGATCGTCGAAAATACCAAACGCATTTCTGAACTGGACAGTCAGATTAGTCAGGTGCGCCAAACGCTGCGGTATCAGGATGTGCGGGCGACGATCGCCGGAGTGGTTTTTGATTTGAAGGCTCAGACTCCCGGTTTTGTTGCCAATTCCAACGATCCAATTCTCAAAATTGTGCCCCAAACCGATCTGGTCGCAGAGGTGTTTGTGACCAATCGAGATATTGGGTTTGTCCGTCCTCGGATGCCTGTTGCGGTGCGCGTCGAATCTTTTCCCTACACAGAATATGGTGAACTTCAGGGGGAATTAGTGGCGGTTGGTGCAGATGCCCTTCCTCCAGATTCAATGTATCCCTTTTACCGTTTTCCCGCCAAAATTCGACTGCGGGAGCAAGCTTTGACAGTGGGCGATCGGGCGATTCCTTTGCAATCAGGGATGGCTGTCAATACTCACATCAAGGTTCGCAAACGCAAAATCATTACTTTAGTGACGGATTTATTTACACAGAAGGTTGATAGTTTAAGCACAGTCCGGTAATCGTGCTTTTTTTACTGACAGGGGCACTCTGAAGGAATAAGCTTAGATAGGCTCATTCAGGATTGATGCATCTCAGGGGCACAGTGGACGATAAGGATCTGCTCGATGGCGAACGAAGCACACTTGGCCCTTCTTAAACAGGGCGTTGAGGTTTGGAATAGTTGGTATGCGGAAAACCCGGACAGTGCGCCTGATTTAACTGGGGCGGACCTGCGAGAGAGAAATTTGCGGGAGGTCAATCTGGCGGGTGCCAATCTGCGGGAAGCAGATCTCAGCCATACGGATTTGAGTATGGCGAATTTACAGGAAGCGAACCTATTCATGGCGAGTATGGAAGAAACTTCTTTCTATACAGCGTCTCTGAAGGGT
>JANRKG010000373.1:0-3958 GCA_033763635.1 Leptolyngbyaceae cyanobacterium bins.59 | reverse complement strand
AATTTGGTCTGGAATCCCACCACTGGGCAATTGAAACTGATTGATTTTGGATTGGCGACTTCCATCAGCCGTCGCAATCCCACTGTGTTCAATCTGGGCCGTTTGGAAGGCACTTTGGCCTATCTGTCTCCCGAACAAACTGGACGGATGAACCGATCGATCGACTATCGAACAGATTTTTACTCTCTGGGCGTGACCCTCTACGAACTATTCACCCAACAATTGCCCTATGTTGCCCAGGATGTCTTGGAACTCGTGCATTGCCATCTGGCTCGTCCCCCCATTCCCCTGACCGATCACAATCCTGCCATTCCCGACCCAATTGCTGCCATTGTCTTAAAACTGCTTTCGAAGAATGCTGAAGATCGCTACCAGAGTTGTCAGGGAATTCAGAGAGATTTAGAAACCTGTCTTCATCAGTGGCAAGAGACAGGATATCTTTCCCCCTTTCCTCTGGCGCAACAAGATAGCTCAGATTTATTCCAAATTCCCCAAAAACTCTATGGCAGGGAAACGGAAGTGCAACTGCTTTGGGAAGGATTTGCGCGGGTTACAGCCCCAGCACAGGAAAAGAGTAAGAACCGGGAAGCAAATAGTGTTGTGGTTTCCCAAAGCCATCATGAATTGATGTTGATTACCGGATACTCTGGAGTAGGAAAAACTTCTCTGGTGCAGGAACTCTACAAACCCATTACCCAACGTCGGGGATATTTTGTTTCTGGTAAGTTTGGTCAGTATCAACGGGACACTCCCTATCAGGCATTTGTAGAAGCGTTCTCTTCCCTCATCGCCCAACTCTTAACCGAACCAGAACATCAATTAAGTCAGTGGCGGGAGAAGCTAATCTCTGTCCTTAAGCCCAATGTTCAGGTTCTCCTTGAGGTGTTGCCCGATTTGGAATTGATTGTCGGTTCCCAACCGCCTGTTACAGAACTCCCTGCGATCGAAGCCCGAAATCGGTTTAATCAAGTCTTTCAAACTTTTGTTCAAGTGTTCGCCCAACCTCAGCACCCTCTGGTAATTTTCCTGGATGACTTGCAATGGGCGGATAGTGCGTCTTTGCAACTGCTGCAAACCTTCTTGACGATTGGGGAAGGTTCCTTATTCCTGATTGGGGCATACCGAGAGAATGAAGTCAGCGCAACCCATTCTCTGCGGTATGCCCTGGAAGAAATACAGAAGTTAGGAATTGTCATTCACACCATTTCCCTCTCACCGCTTCGGGTCCACCACATTCAACAGCTTTTGGCAGACACATTGAAACGGTCTGTCCCAGAAGTGGCTGCGCTGGCGGATTTAGTGCTGGCAAAAACCGACGGCAATCCTTTTTTCATGAACGAGTTCCTGAAGACATTATATGTGGAAGGATTGCTGACCTTTAACTATCCCCACAACCATTGGTCCTGGGAAATTGCCCAAATTCAGCAACGCAACATCACAGAGAATGTTGTGGAATTGCTGGCAAATAAAATTTGCAGTTTCCATCCCAATACCCAAGTTGCATTACAACTTGCTGCTTGTATTGGGGCTAAATTTACTCTCCAGACCCTCCAAATTGCCTTCTCAGCCCGTCTCGAAAATGCCAATGCTCAGGAGACGATCGCCGCTTTACAAGAAGCGGTCAGGGAGGGAGTTTTGATTCCCTTAAGTGACCTGTATCAGCCCTCAGAAGAGAATAGGGCTTTGTTAGAAAATCAACTAACAATTGAGTACCAATTTACTCACGATCGGTTGCAACAGGCCGCCTATTCCCTCCTGTCTGAGTCAGAATGTCAGACCATCCATCTGCACCTGGGCCGAACCCTACTGAAACAAGCAGGAGAACGGGATCGAGACGGGTCTGTTTTTGAAATTCTTTCCCATTTAAATGAGAGTAAATCACTCCTACAGACCATTTCTGAGTTGATTGAGTTAGCTGAGTTAAACTTGCTGGCAAGTCGGAGAGCCAGAGCGACAGCAGCTTTTCAATCGGCACTCCGCTATTTACACATGGCCCTGGAGTGTCTGCCAGAAAATCCGTGGGAGCAATACGCTGATTTAACCGCATCCCTTTATATCGAAGGGTTAGAACTGGAGTATCTGAACGGAAATTTTGAGCAGGCAGAAACCCTGGCAACGATCGCCCTCACCCATACCGTTCGCCCCGCTGAACAGATAACAATTTACCGATCGCTGATTCGCAAATATACGTTAGAAGCTAATTATGAACGGGCGATCGAATCAGGGAAAAAAGCACTGCAAATTCTAGGAATGGATTTGCCCTTAGGAGATCTAGACGATGCTTTTACCCTGGAAGTGAGCCACATCGAAAACCGTTTGGCAGGGCGAGAGATCAGGTCTCTTCTGGAAGAACCTGATATGGTTGCGCCAGAACAATTGATAATCACCAATCTGCTCGTTGATTTGATTCCCACTGCTTATATTGCCAATCAAGCCCTCTTTGCGGTAATCGTTGCCAGGGTTGTTCACCTTTCCCTTCAGTTTGGTCATTCCCCAGATTGTTCTCACGGATATTCTGCCTACGGGGTTTTGATGGCCTCTCTGCAACAAAAATATTCCCTGGCCTATGAGTTTGGCAAACTGGCGCTAGGGCTGTGTGAACGGTTTCATAACTTAAGCTTGAAGTGCAGGGACAGCATGGCCGTCGGGGGGTATCTTTCCTGTTGGGTACAGCCCCTTTTAAACTCCATCTCCATCTTGAATCAAGGCTATATTGCAGGATTGGAATCGGGAGAAATTCAATTTGCTGGATATATTCTTTTTCATAAAATTACAGTCCTATTTTGTGCAGAAGTAGACCTTTTGAATTTCTTAAATGAAATGACAACGGCATTACAATTTACTCAAAAAACCAAAAATCAATTTGCAACCGATGGAATTTTAGCGTTCCAATTGATTGCGAATAATCTGTCGGGTCAAACTTCCCACCTCTTAAACTTTGATAGTCATCTACTCACAGAAACCCAATATCTCACCAGTTGTCAGATGAATGGAAGTTTTCATGCAGTTTGTTCTTTTCAATTGGCGAAAACTGCTTTGCTCTACTTGTATGGCGAATTTCAGGTAGCCCTTACCCTTTCTCAAGCAACCCAACCCCTCCTCTCCTCGATTATGGGAGAAGTGTTTGTGGCAGATCACGCTTTCTATCATGGGTTGATTTTAGCGGCCTTATATTCAGAAGTTTCTGAAGCAGAACAAGCTACTTATTTGGAAGAAATCAGAGCAATTCAACAGCAAATTCATCTGCTTGCAAACCACTGTTCCGACACCTTTTCCCACCGTTTTCTACTCATCTCTGCTGAAATTGCCCGTGTGACAGGCCAGGTTTTAGACGCAATGGATTTATATGATCAGGCCATTGCAACAGCTAGAAAAAATCACTTCATCCGGACGGAAGCGCTGGCGAATGAATTGGCAGGGAAGTTTTATCTGGCGCAAAAACGAGAGAAAATTGCGGGATTGTATTTTGCAGAAGCGTACTATGTCTATTCCAAATGGGGAGCTATTTCTAAAGCTCAAGATCTAGAGAAACGATATCCCCACCTGTTAAAGCCCATCGGCCCTGGAAGATTCATTTCTCCGTCTCAGTCGAGATCTTTCATCACAACGGAAGGAACGAATCTGGAATCCCTTGACCTGGCAACGGTGATGAAGGGATCGCAGGTGTTATCCGGGGAACTCAACCTTCAAAAGTTGTTGACTCAATTGATGGCGATCGTTCTCGAAAATGCGGGGGCAGAAAAAGGTTGGCTGCTTTTAACTCGAAATGACAATTTGCAGATTGCTGCGATGGGAACAGTGGATACCGTTGAAGTGTTCCTACATCCATCTCCACCTTTGGAGGAAAGTAATCAAATACCCCTGCCAATCGTGCAATGGGTGGTCCGCAAACAGGAAACAATCGTCCTGGGAAATGCCTCCGAGGAAACCCCCTTTGCCAACGATCCCTATTTCCAAT
>JANRKG010000372.1:0-6033 GCA_033763635.1 Leptolyngbyaceae cyanobacterium bins.59 | reverse complement strand
CCAGGATAAGCCCCCGTGGCTTTTCTGCCATTTCCCGCACAATGTCAGGAAGACCGAGCTTTTCAAAATTAGGAATTTTGGAACTCAGTGCCCGTAGACAAGCTGCATAGGTTCCCCGATCTTTGTAGACGTTGACCCGGAAACGAGCCAATCCCTTCACGCCATAGGAACAGTCCAATTCCCAGTTTTGTTCCAAATTCTTCCGCTGAGTGTTGTTCAACATACTGAAGATCAGTCGTTGACACGATTCAGCGGTCAACGGGTCGTGATCCGTGGGTTGTAAATGCCCACTGACTCGGAAGTAGGGAGGCAGTCCAGCGGATAGGTGCATGTCCGAGCCACCCATCTCGATCAACTGCTCCATCAAATCTTCGATCATTAATTCCATTGAGTTGTCTCCTATGACCAGTCACTCAGCGATTGATTCAAATGATTGCGGTCTCTTTTCAAAGATTGCCCAGCTTTGAAACTGAACTTTCTTAAAGGTCTGAAATCCAGCACGAACTAATCCTGGAAGCGGGGAGTGGTGCAGTAAGGGCAATCCAGCCATTCTTGCTTCAATTCAGCACTACAGGAGCGGCAAACCAGCGAACTCTTGCGTTTTGCCTTGAGTTCCGCTTCTAACCCCGTATCCGTGAACGTGACCCGTTCAACTTCATCAAGGGTGGTATGACCGTTTCGAACAAGGTTGAGACTGTAGGCCAGCAGAGTTTGCATTCCTTCTTCAACAGCTACTTCCTTAATGCGTTCCGTGGGTGCGCCTTCCGTAATCAACATCTGCAACCGTTCGGTGGTCTTCATGACCTCATAGACCCCGCAACGTCCTTTATAGCCCCCACCGCCACATTTCGGACAGAGGGAGTTATTGTTCTTCGCGTTTTGAATCTCGTCCGGGGTCAGGGTATTGGCCTTGTAGAAAGTCACCTCCCCTTCCCGAGTAGCAGATAACCCGAAGCGGGCCAATTCAGATTGGGAGGGTTGGTAGGGAACTCGGCATTCTGAGCAGACCCGCCGCATCAACCGTTGAGCCACAACCCCAATTAACGCACCGGACACCATGAAGGGTTCAACGCCCATTTCGTCGAGTCGGGCGATCGCACCTGCCGCATCATTCGTGTGCAGGGTTGTCATTACAAGGTGCCCCGTCAAAGCTGCTTCGATCGCCGTCTTTGCCGTTTCCTTGTCTCGCGTTTCACCCACCAGAATGATATCGGGGTCTTGACGCATGAAAGCTCGGAGAATGGACGAGAAATCCATGCCCTTTTCTCGAATAACCTGGACCTGAGTAATTCCGGGTAGGGCATATTCAATCGGGTCTTCAGCCGTACTGATGTTCACCCCTGGTTCATTTCGTTCTGCCAAAATCGAATACAGGGTGGTTGACTTTCCTGATCCCGTCGGCCCCGTCACCAGAATTAGCCCAAAGGGGCGATTCGCCATATCTCGAACCGTTGCCAGAGTATCGGGATCGCTGATCAGCTTATCCAACCCTAATTGGGTTGAGGAGTTGTCCAGAATCCGCAGTACAATTTTTTCCCCATATCGACTGGGGAGGGTATTGACCCGGAAATCTACTTTACGCCCCTGAAACACCCGGCGAATCCGTCCATCTTGAGGTGCCCGTCGTTCCGCAATGTTCAGCTCGGCAATAATTTTGAACCGGGATACTAGAGCGGGAATGATCTTCTTCGGGAGCGGTGGGAAGGGTTCCTGAAGCACCCCATCTTTCCGGAACCGGATACGCAGGTATTCTTCCTGAGGTTCAATGTGAATATCGGAAACCCCATCCGTTAGGGCTTTAGCAAGAATTTTGTTCACCGTTGCGATGATGGGAGCAGTAGAAGCTTCGCCTAAGGCGGCGTTCAAGTCCGAGTCAGCATCATCATCCGCAGCGGCATCCTCCAGGTCCATGCCAGAGAATTCGTTGATATCGAGATCCTCAGGGCGAATCTCCCGGACTGGCGCTTTCCCGCTTGCCCCCGATGTCATCTTCTGCTTGCCAACCTGCTCGTCCAGGTATTTGGAAATCAACTGCTGGTAATCTTCCAGCGTAATTACCATCCGTTGGAGAACTAAGCTTTGGGGCCGCAGAATTCGGTTCAGATCGTCTTGAGCATCCAGATTATCGGGGTCAACCATTGCAACCAGGAGTGATCCCTGCTCAGTGCCGTTCGCCTCTGACTTAATTAGGGGAAGGAGACGGTATCGACGACAAATATCGATCGGGACGAGGCTATCGATTAAGGAACCAAATTGTTCTGTAGAAATTTCGCGAATTTCAGGATCAATGGACTCAATCCCATAGAGGATTTTGAGTTCAAAGAGTTGTTGCTTCTTGTACTGGCGGAGTTGATCAGGGGCAAGTTCCTTCCCTGTTAATTCCTGGAGAACATTAGGTAAAGATTTACCGGACTTCCTACTTTCGACCAGCGCTTGTTGCATCTGCTCGCTGCTAATGTAGCCAGAGCGGATCAGGCTGTTACCGAAAGGGGAAAAGTCAGTTTTGACAACAAGTGCGCGCCGTTGTGAGGAAGAGTTAGTCATAGCCGATAAGAAGATCTCCTTGTTTAGAGTATTCCCATGTCGCCGAATCAGATCCCATGAACCAGTACAAGCTCTGTCAAACCCTTTGCTTGGTTGCCAACTACCAAATCCAAAGGAACCTATAGGTCGAAAAATTCTGTCAGAGACATGCGTTCATTGCAGGTCATTCAATTGCAGGTCATTCAGTCGGTAACTTTAATAAGCGTGATTTTGAAACGAACCACCGTTTCACAAAGAATCGTTTCACAAAGAATCGTAAATATTTTTTAAGTTTCTTTGGCACCCTGTCTAAACATTGTTTAGCCAATTGTTTCAACTAATGCGTAATGTAGCCTACCTTTCTTCTCCCAGTCCATTCTCTCAGCCGATTCGTTTGAGTCTTTTGCTTACCTTCTGTTCTGGGATTCGATGGAGACCTTCTGCCAGACTGAACCTCCAACAATTTAGCGTTTTGGGAAATGGCATTTAGAACGGGGTTAGGCCAAAAACGTTCCTATAATTATTATTTGTTGATTCAAATTTACAGCACCCGTTATTTATTTGCACCTGGTCTTCCAGCATTATTAGGACGGTATTAGGCATTAATCACTAGAGATTTAACCCTTATCATTTGGTAGCCTCACATTTATTAGTACATCTAGTATTAGTACATCTAGTATTAGTACATTTAGTGTTTAGGCATGGGCTAACCATAATAATAGGCGGGTGAATAGACGACCCTTCCTGAAAAACGGTATTCTGTGAGGTCAGAGTTGCTGCGAGTCAGCGATCGTAAGTTTGAATACACCTGAGCTTTAATACCTGCCCAGTTACGTCTGAAGTGTTCTGAGATAATAAGGTCAGCGACCATGAGTGACAAAGAAAAGCAAGAGGAAAATCAGCAGCGTTCCGGTTTGGAGGATTCAGAGATCCTGGAGGAGATGGCGGAAATCGACCTGGATGCAGAGTTACAGGAGTTTGACGGTTCTGACGGGAAAAAACAATCCGAAGGAACGACCGGAGAAAATTCACCGGATGAGAGGTCCGGCAATCGGGCTGAATCGGGTCGTTATGGAGCATCTGACTACGATGCGGAGATTGACGGTTTCCGAAGGGAGATCACTTCCCTCAAGAATCAGCTCGAAGAGAGAACTAGCCAGTACATGCGAATTGCGGCTGACTTTGAAAACTTCCGTAAGCGAACCCAGAAAGAGAAAGAGGAACTTGACCAACAAATTAAATGCTCCACCATTCTTGAGCTGTTACCTGTTGTAGATAATTTTGAACGGGCCAGACTCCAAATCAAGCCTGAAACCGAACGAGAAACTGGTATTCATAAGAGCTATCAGAGTGTTTACAAATTATTAGTTGATGGCCTGAAGCGGATTGGCGTTTCTCCCATGCGGGCAGAAGGTAAAGAATTTGATCCGAGTCTGCATGAAGCGGTGATGCGGGAATCGACGGATCAGTACCCTGAAGACACCGTAATCGAAGAACTGATGAAGGGGTATTTGTTAGGCGATCGGGTGTTGCGACACGCAATGGTCAAAGTTGCTGTTGCTTCTGAGGCTGTGATAACCTCTGAGGAAGATGTTCAGGAGGAAACTTCTGGCTAACGGGCATCTACAGTTTCAAGTCGTTCTCCTAATCAATTCGCTATAGATTCGCTAATCGGTTTGCCTTCAACTCCAGCTAACTTGCGTTAGCGAATTTTGGTCTCTAGCCTTCATGGAGTAGCCCTCATGGAGTAGCTTTATACCGCGTTATACAGTCCTTCATGGTGTTTCCAGGGATTCTCTTTAATATTTCTGTTGTTGATGTTTTTAAGGTTTCCTTAAGCCATCACTCCAGCTATCGCTTTTGTGGGCTGTCAAATTTGGGGGATCTCTTTGTGGGATTTTGTGGGTGATTGATTTCCAGATACATTCTTCAGTTTCCTGGTTTGCTAGTCCTCAACGCTTTTCTCAATTCTTTTCGCTCATCCAACCAACCTTTTTCGCAAAAAAAAACTAACCCTTTTCTGAAAAAGAGATCACTCAATAGATTCTTTATCAAGATTGAAAATCAGAAAAAGAGAAAAGGGAAAATGTAAAAAGTAAAAAATTGACGCAGAATTGATACAAAGGTGGCTAGAATTCCTTAGGATTGCGGAATATTTTCTAGTAGAAGTCTGATTAGATCCACGATTTGTAAACAATTACCGCCGCTAGCAGTCTATGGGAAAGGTCATTGGTATCGACTTAGGCACCACGAACAGTTGTGTTGCTGTCTTGGAAGGAGGGCAACCGATTGTCATTCCCAATTCTGAGGGCGGACGGACCACCCCCAGTATGGTTGGTTTTGGCAAAGCGGGCGATCGGCTGATTGGTCAACTGGCAAAACGACAGGCCGTGACGAATGCTGAAAACACCATCTTTAGTATCAAGCGCTTTATCGGTCGTCGCTGGGAAGATACGGTGGAAGAGCGGAGCCGTGTCCCCTATAGCTGCGTGAAAGGTCGCGATGAAACGGTCGATGTCCAGATTCGGGGCCGTAACTATACGCCTCAAGAAATCTCAGCCATGATCTTGCAGAAGCTCAAGCAAGATGCAGAAGGGTATCTCGGAGAACCCGTCACTCAAGCAGTGATTACGGTTCCTGCCTATTTTACCGATGCTCAACGGCAGGCGACCAAAGATGCGGGGACGATCGCAGGTCTCGAAGTGCTCCGAATCATTAACGAACCGACGGCTGCGGCCCTCTCCTACGGTCTGGATAAACAAGACCAGGAGCAAAAAGTGCTCGTGTTTGACCTGGGAGGTGGCACTTTTGATGTGTCCGTCTTACAGCTAGGGGATGGCGTGTTTGAAGTGAAGTCCACCGCCGGAAATAACCACTTGGGGGGCGATGACTTCGATAACTGCATCGTGCGTTGGTTGATTGATTGCTTCCGAGAGCAGGAAGGCATTGACCTCTCAATGGACAAAATGGCCCTCCAACGTCTGCGCGAGGCGGGGGAGAAAGCCAAAATCGAGTTGTCTAGTATGATTACGACCTCTATCAACCTGCCTTTCATCACGGCGGATGAAACAGGGCCGAAGCACCTGGAAATGGAACTCACCCGGGCGAAGTTTGAGGAATTAGTCAGCCACATGGTGGTCAATACTCTGGAACCCGTGACTCAAGCCCTGAAGGATAGCGACCTCACGATCGACGATATCGATAAGATCATTCTGGTGGGAGGATCCACTCGGATTCCGGCAGTTCAGGATGCCATTCGCAAATTCTTTAATGGTAAAGCGCCCGATCGCTCCGTGAACCCGGATGAAGCAGTTGCTTTGGGGGCTGCCATCCAGGCCGGGGTGTTGGGGGGTGAAGTAAAAGATGTCCTGCTGTTGGACGTAACCCCGCTGTCCTTGGGGATCGAAACCCTGGGAGAAGTCTTTACAAAGGTGATTGAGCGAAATACCACCGTTCCGACCAGCCGCACCCAGTCTTTCTCAACAGCGACCGATGGGCAAACCTCCGTTG
>JANRKG010000371.1:0-6637 GCA_033763635.1 Leptolyngbyaceae cyanobacterium bins.59 | reverse complement strand
CGATTATAGTTGGGGAAACAGTGCTTATAGCAGACCCTATACTCTCGAAAGCTGCTTTATTTTCGCCCAGTTCCGAACACTTGCTGAGCTTATGAAAAGAATCAAGTAGGTGAGCGGGATTTGGGGATTTTAATTCATCACTAAGGCTTAGTTCTGGAGGAATGTTTCCAGTCAATGAAAGTTTTGCCCACGCTAGCATTTGGAGGGCCAGTTCAAATGCTTGAGCTTTTGTAAGAGGGCTTGCACGGAAGGCTCTAAGCATTTCCTGAAGCAACTGCTTATTGTCCATATAGTTTTCTCCGTTGCAATCCAAAGGCTCTTTCCATGGGGTTCGTCTCTCGGCATTGGATTCTCTCTTCCAAGCATCTTTTCCTTTTCCTGCTAGGAACACAATTCCAAACCGTGACAAGGGTGTTATTAACAATCACAACCGTGACACCGCCTTTATCAAGGATTTTTTTAGTGACCCTCATACGGCGTTGTAGCTTCTCTTTCTGGCCCCGTAGCTCAGCGATTTGGCGTGTTGCTGCATCTTTTATATGATGCTGGAGTCTCTCTGCTTGGGTTTGTAGCTCTGTAATCAAGCGTGCTGCTGCATCTCGACTCAGGGTTACTGTTTCATCCTGAGGTTCCCCGTATTCAAGGACAACTATGATCATTTCCTTTGTGATACCACGGTGATTCATTCTTTGGCTTGCATGAATTGTGATGTGCATGAGGGTACTTGGGGAGAGAAGGATTAGCATCACAGAAAAAGAACTTAGTTCTTTTATTATCGTAAGAGTATTCTTTGCTCATGTCAAATAGAACTAAGTTCTTTTTCAAAAAGACTGAATCAAACTTCTTCGCTTCTCTGTTCTGGGACGTTTTTGGTCTAGGGGCGATCGCCCTGTGGGGCGACTTGAAAGACAAATTCCCAAAATGCTAAGGTTTGCGCCTCCAGCATCAAGCTGCTGCCGCAATTCGGATGCTCTCTAACACGGACACCAACGTATCAACTTGCTCTGGCCTGAATACTCCCTCTGGCCCCTGGGAATTGATGTCTGTAAAGGGAGCCTCATAGAGCAGGCCGGGGTCCATAATGCCGTGGTGGGTCAGGTGGTCGATGATCAGATTGATGAATTCGATTTGATCGGCGGTCGCGGTTGAGCCAGACAGGAATTCTCCAAAGGCTTGTTTTGCAGCTTCACGGTCCAGCCCAATCAAGGAGCGGATGAAGATGCCTAAACCCTGGCTGGTCTGTTTGGCTTGTTCCAAATGGTCAGGGGTGCCAACCCCCGCTTCTAGCAATATCCGCTCTAACTCGCTAAGGTCAGTTTCGGTCAGAGGTTGGTTGAACTTGAGTTTGTGAATCACGACATGGGTTTCGTGGGCTTTCAGGAACTGGCGGGCTTTGGCACGGAAGCGATCGAATTCATCAGCCCCTCCGAACCCAGGAATTTCAATCTCGGTTTCAACACCCAGTTCGTCCTCAAAGTTGGTGTAGATGGGTTGCCGCTCGACCTTCTCGATTAGCCGAACGAGATTCCGCAGCCGTTTGCGGGCACGCTCCAGCATCGGAACCGTAACATCCTGCCACCATTCATCAGTCTGGATCTCCTGAATCAGAGCCATCTGCTCCCGCACGGTTGGAATGTTGTCTTTTCCTTCCAGCGCTGAGGCGATCGCCCTGACCTGTTGACTCAAGCGCACGAACCCTGGCTCGGTTCGGAGTCGAGCTAACTGCAATTGCAACATCAGCCAGTCAAATCGTTTGGCTTCTTCGCTTTCTGTCGGGAGTTGCGTGGGTAACCCAGCGATTTGATTTGCCAATTCACGGGCCTGTTCTGATGAAACGGTACTCCAAGCGTTCACTTGAGCGTAGGTTTCTACCAGCTGGCGATGGGGACGGACGATGAAGTTCTCCAGGTTCATCGCAGCCACTTCTGCTTGCAGGTGGGATGCAATGGAATACCGAACTTCCCCTTCGGACGTTGGCTCGTCAGTTGTGTATTGTCCTGTTGATGCACTGGCTACCCCCGTTTGCTGGAGGCGTTTGTCCAACTCGCTCAGTAACTCCAGGCGGCTGGTAAATAGGCGTTTGCTGAGGGATTTGCTGGGGGCAGCGTCGATCGTTTCGGGTGTGTGGCTGAAGAATTCCAGATTTTGGCAGTAGTCGAACAGGTAGAAGAATTCTTTGGGCTGGTTGGGACCAAATAGGTCAGGACGCAGACGAGTTCCCCGACCGATCATTTGCCAGAACTTGGTTTTGGAGCGGACCAACTTGAAGAACACCAAGTTGACGACCTCTGGGATATCGACCCCCGTATCGAGCATATCGACGGAAATTGCAATGTGAGGAAGCTTTTTCGGGTGGGAAAAGGAGTCAATTAGGGTTTGAACATAGGTGATTCCGTGGGCGATGATACGAGCAAACTCTCCCTTGTAGTGGGGATAGTTGGCATTGAAGCGATCGTAAATGAACTCTGCATGGCTTTTGTTCTTGGCAAAGATGATGGTTTTGCCCAATCGATCGCCTCCAGCGACGGTTAACCCCCGTGTCATCAGATGGGCCAGCACCTTATCCACCGTGTCCTGGTTGAACAACCACTGATTTACCGCTGCGGCTTCCACCCGATCGGGTACACGCCCCTCTTCATCCCAATCGATTTCGTCCCACTGTTCCTTCTCTTCTTCAGAGAGGTCGTCATATCGGATACCCTGACGCTGGAACTTGAGGGGAACTGAGACAGACTTGACTGGAACCAGGAAGCCATCCTTCACCGCTTCGTCCAGGGTATAGACATCGGTGGGCACTCCAGTTTCCAGGTTGAACAGACCGTAGGTGTTGCGATCGATTTCGTCTTTAGGAGTGGCAGTCAGCCCGACCAGAAGGGCATCAAAATACTCGAAGATGGCGCGGTATTTCTGGTAGACCGACCGGTGAGCTTCATCAATCACAATCAAGTCGAAGTGGCCTACTCCGAACCGCCGCTGTCCCTCGCCCACCTCGTTAATCAGGCCCATCATCGTGGGATAGGTCGAGACATAGACGCGGCCTTCCGTGCTCTTTTCAGTGAGCAGGTTAACCGGACTGGAAGCCGGGAGGTGCTGCTTGAACGCATTCACCGCCTGATTCACCAGAGCCACCCGATCGGCCAGAAATAAGGCCCGTTTCACCCAATTGCACCGCATGAGCAAATCGCAAAGGGCAATGACCGTGCGAGTTTTGCCTGCCCCCGTCGCCATGACAACCAGGGCTTTGCGTTCATTGTGTTCCTCAAAGGCTTTCCCAATGCGACGAATGGCGCGGGTCTGGTAGTAGCGCCCCACGATCGCCTCACTGATTTCAGCGTCTTTCAGAGATTTGCGAGTGGTTCGCCGCTGAATCATCAATTCCAGTTCGGCTTTCTTGAAGAAGCCCTGCACCAGACGGGGTGGGTAACTGGCATCGTCCCAGATCCAATGCTGGTATCCGTTGCTATAAAAGAGGATGGGACGCTGCCCAAATTGCTGTTCCAGACAATCGGCGTACAATTTTGCCTGTTGTTGACCCACCTGGGGATCGTGGCGGGTTCGTTTGGCTTCCACCACCGCTAACGGTTTGCCATCGTCACCCCACAGAACATAATCGACAAAGCCTGTCCCCGATGAATTCGGCATTCCTTGCACGGGGTACTCCCGATCGCGGATCTGATCGAGTGCCCATCCGGCCTCTTTCAACAACAGGTCGATGTAGTAGTCACGAGTTTCAGCTTCGTTATAGTCATGGGTATCCGGTTGGGCAACGTTTGCAGCTTTCGCCTGGGCGACTTCTTCCCGCAATCGTTGCAGTTCCGCCTCGACTTCACTCAGTCGATTCTGACTGGCAGCTAATTCTGCATCTTTGGCGGCCAGTTGCTTTGCCTGGGCTTGCAGTTGAGCGATCGTCTGAGCCGGAGCCGGAGAGGTTTTGGGGAGACGATCGGGTTGGAAAGCAGCTTTCGGATCGGGCTTGTCGGTGGGCTTGAGGCCATAGGTGCGACCGAGCCAGTAGCAGAGGTGAAATAGTTCCCGCACCAAAACGATCGCATCTTCGGGTCGAATGGGCTTGCTACTGTGAACGGCCTGATTCCCCAGTTTGCGGATTACATCGAGTTTGGCATGGAGGGCCGGACCCACCAGGGCTTTAAAACTGGGTTCAAACAGGAAGGCACTGAGGTCGGCTTTGTAGGGTTGAGAAAGGCTGGGGTCGCAGTCAAATAACCAGGCAACGGCAATTTCCAGGGCACGACGACCATAAAAACAGGCAGTGCGAGGATCAGGAAGGGCGAGAGATTCGGCTTTAACAGCGGCTTCGTAGACTTTGGGCCATTCGGTCTTTAGAAACTCGAAATGAATACTCATCAGTGCCTTCTTGCCGATCTCTGCCTTAAGAGTGTTGCCTGTTCTAAGCTAACAGCCACTTCAGGGTTTGGCATCTGCGAGAGCAATGACATGAAGATTCAACCACTTTCGGGTTGATGAAGGCTTGTCTATTCCGGTCGGGTTCGGCAAAACTGCCTAACGGCTCGGATGACGGTGAGATCGGTCCCGGTACGGCGCAGGTCTAGCCACTGGGTTAACTGGTCGGCACTGACCGCAGGGAATGCGCGGCTGCTCAGGGCATCCAAATACAGCCCATTCTCCAGGTGCTTAATCTTGACCTGCTCTCGCTGGTAAAGCCACACTTCCGGTACGCCCATTGCCTGATAAATGCTGAGTTTGCTATCGGAGCGGTTCGCAATATCGACTTCTAGAGCCAGATCAGGGGGCAAGTCGCTGGAAATTGTCTCGCCCAAGCCCTGCCCTGCCTGAGCATTTTGGATGTAGAAGCAACTATCCGGTTCAACCCCTTTCCTCAGTTGTGGGCGGTTCATGGTCATTGAACCCAGGTCGTTAAACTCAAAGCCAAATTCTTCAGCGAGGGTGAGCGCAATGCTCGCTAACACCCGATTGGCGGCTTCATGGGATTGCCCCGGCATCCTGATTTCTAAGACTCCATCTTCGTAAGCGACACGGGTTGGGCGATCGTCCCCCAACTCCTGCAAAAGGGCGATATAGCTTTCCCATGTGACACCATCAATGCGAATGGCACTGCCGGGAGCCAGTTCGATTTGGCTGATAGGGGTGGCAAGCACTGCGGTCATGGAAATTTGCTGCCTGAAAGCGATTAGCGATTACTGATATTGTATAGGGCAAATTATCAGTTCTTTAATAATCCTCTGCGTTGATACCAATAACCTCAGTTATATTGTGCTGTGTTAAAAAATAACCTGCTGCTGTAAATAGTATTAATGGCACAATGATCGAGTCTCTTAAATCTAGTGCCCTTAACTTTGACGCAGGAGTTCCTGCGTGACGAATTCCAGGGTAATCACAACAAAAGTGGTAAACATTGATAACTGCCTCTCGCAGCTTCTCGTGAGGCCAACAACGAATCTTGTTACACATTGCTCCTAACGTTGATGCTGTTTCTCTTTCAGGATGTAAACTCCCAAAGCCTTCGATGAGCATACAGGCTTTGGAGATGCAGGTTTTCATATCAGTTTCACGATGAGATCTGCTGACGGCATAGAATGAATGCTCAAAATCCTTCATTAATTCCAATAGATCGCGGTCTCCTGCTGCCGCCTCTGAAATCTCAGCAAATAAGGAGGCAAATACTCCAGGAAGATGGGGTTGTAACTTAAACGGAGAATATTGGAGTTTGTACCTCAGATTGTGGCAATTAACGAACTCGTCCATTAGTTGAACGAATTCATCAGCGAATTCTTCACTATATTCGTTGAAGACATCGTAGGCATTTTTGAAGAATGCTACCAATGCGGGATCTCCTGCTAAACTTTGACCATCTATCTCCTGGATAAAAAGACGTGCCTTTACAGGATCGGTAGAGGTTTCAAAGTAGCGAGAATGTGATTCCTTGTCTTCATCAGGCGCTGTTTTAAGGCGTTTCTTAAGAGCTTTCTCTAGCTGAACGAAGAGATCAGAATAAATATCCTCAGAAAAATCCGGCACCTGTTCTAGTGGTTCCCATAATTCAAGCCAAGTGTATTTCCAAGCATCAATAAGACGACCGCGCATATTCAAAGCTCTCCCCGAAATGCTCGGTGTTGTAGGGACACAAAGAGGGCATCCAGTTGCGCCAAGGATTCTCGATGGGTGACTTTGAGTTGCTCAATCGCCTCCACCCGCCGAGCAAATTCTTGTTGAAGGGAAATTGGTGGAGCAGGAACCCTGAGAGTGCGTAAACGTCCCATGCTAATACGAAGTCGTGTTTGACCTAGTATTAGATCATGTGCCATTCGTTCTGTTGATGGTTGATTTATCAATGCACAAAGATACTCTGCATTTGTAATACCAGGTTTGGGGCGAGCCTGTACGCAGTCGGCTTTATTTAACGCAATAGACAACCAATTTGGTTGGATACAAGCCCGAAGATTTGGATCACCAAGCGTTGCTATTAGCACATCACCGGGAAGGCATTCATGCTTCCTTAACTGAGATCTTGCACCATTCTCAATAAGGGTTGCCAAAGAAGCCAAAATCTGAAAGAAAGGGCGTAGTACAAAAATCAGAAGACGGTCATGGAAACCATCCTTCAGCACGCCCAAGGGCTAGTGTATAGCCTCCTTTG
>JANRKG010000370.1:0-10778 GCA_033763635.1 Leptolyngbyaceae cyanobacterium bins.59 | reverse complement strand
CTAACAAATCTTTCGTATCAGTCCCCATCATCTGTTCTTTGAGCGCTTGCATGTAAGCCTGACGTACTTCCGTATTCACATTAAACTTGCAAACCCCAAGCTGGATCGATCGGCTAATCATCGATTCTGGTAAGCCGGAAGCTCCATGCAACACGAGGGGAATTTCAATCAGGCGACGAATGCGTTCCAGTCGGGCAAAGTCCAGGCGAGGGGGGCTTTTGTACTCCCCATGCACATTCCCGATCGTCACTGCCAGGGCATCCACTTTCGTTCGGTAAACAAACTCCACCGCTTGGTCGGGGTCGGTCATTTTGGCTTCTTTCTCGGCGATTGTCAGGCCATCCTCCGTGCCACTGATCCGCCCAATCTCCGCCTCAACGATCGCATGGTACTCATGGGCAAGCGCTGTCATGTCACGGGTGAATTCCAAATTTTGCTCGTAGGAAAGGGGCGAACCATCTGCCATGATCGATCGCACCCCCGCTTTCAACGCCAACTGAATATCACTCACTGAGGTACTGTGATCCAGGTGAACGGAAACAGGGACGGTCGCAGTGCGGGCCGCTTCTAAACAGAGGGCGACGAGGGGCGATTCCCCATACTTCAGGGCACTGGGATGGAGTTGCAACATGGCAGGACTCCGGCACTCTTCTGCTGCGTTGATCACGGCTTGCACGCCTTCCAGGTTATAGACGTTAAATGCGCCGATCGCGTAGGAATTCCGGCGAGCCGTTTCTAACAATTCCCTGGTTGAACTGAGCATGACCTATCCCTTCGTCGCTGTTTGTAATACTCAGTATCTCAGGCTGGTTCACCATTCCGATTGAGACTGAGCATTATTTTTTGATGCACTTTGTAGAGAACAGCAGGAATGAAGCTTTCTTCATGATTAGTCTCAAAGTCTAACGGCTGGAACAGAGGGTGAAAGGTAAAATCGGATGGCAACTGCTTGAAAACGATCGCTGAAAAGGAGATCGATCCTTTGCCTTACCTGATTCGCGATCCCAATACGCCTAATGAGACGATCTATCAACTCTTGGAGGGAACCAATACTATTGGTCGAGAGTTTGATAACACCATTGTCCTGGAGCAGGAGTCGCGAGACCTCTCCCGGCACCATGCGGAAATTGTCGTGACAAACGATCGGGCCGTGATTGTCGATCGCAACAGCCGCAATGGAACGTTCGTCAATCACCATAAGATTTCCCATCAAGCCCTGAAGGATGGGGATGTGATTCATCTCGGTAAGGTCGCTTTTAAGTTTGTGCAGGCTCCGATCAGTGCATTAGAGGAGGCCGTGAGCGCTAAACTCTCTGACCTGTCGATTATCAGCCGCTTTCAACCGGAATATACGTTTGTTGACTTGCAAGCCCTGTTGCGGTCTGAGCAACCTCAACAGCGGGGGTCGATTCTGAAACTCCGCCAACAGGAGAGCCAGCAGCGCACAGCGGATAAGTTGAAAATTTTACTGGAGGTGAGTAAGCAACTCTCCAGCCCCGAACAGTCCGACAAGTTGCTGGATAAGATTCTGGATCTGCTCTTTACCATCATGGACGTGGATCGGGCTGCCATTCTGCTGCACAACGAGGAGTTGCAACAACTGGAACTTCAGGCTGCGAAGTTTCGGGAGGGGATTACGGCAGATTTGCAGTTCTATAGCAAACGAATTGTCAACTTTGTCTATGAAAATGGGGATGCAATCTTAACCGCTGATGCTCGCAACGATGAGCGGTTTCGGGATTCAACGTCAGTTCTGGGACAGTCGATTCATGCGTCGATTGGGGTTCCCCTCAAACCCCACGATCGCCTGATTGGGGTGCTTTATGTGGATAACCTCTCGATCGCCAACGTTTATTCTCAGGAAGATCTGGAATTTCTGACGGCTCTGGCAACCCAGGCCGCAATTGCCATTGAGAACGTTCGCCTTTCTCAGAAGATGCGATCGGAAGCAGTCATGCGGGCGAGGTTAGAGCGCTTCTTCCCCCAGGCGATCGCCCAACGGCTGCGGGAAGAAAGTGCCCTACGGGTGATTGAAACCGAGGTGACAGCCCTGTTTTCCGATATTAGTGGCTTTACAGAACTCTCCTCCCAAATGCGGCCCCGTCAGGTTTTGGAATTACTCAATGAGTATTTCAAGGTGATGGTGGAAGACATTGTTTTTCGGTATGAAGGAACATTGGAAAAGTACATTGCGGATGCGTTGCTGGCGGTTTGGGGGTCTCCCTACTCCCACCCCCAGGATGCGGATCGGGCAGTGCGGGCAGCGATCGCCATGCAATGGGCGATGCACAAGCTCAATCAGCGGTGGTCTGCCCAACGGGGTCTGCAAGTGCAAATTCACATCGGCTTAAATACAGGGATGGTAGCGGCTGGCAACATTGGGTCTGAGAAGTTAATTCAATACACGAATATTGGCGATACCATGAATGTCGCAAGCCGCATTTGTGGAGTTGCGAAAGCTGGGGAGATTGTGATTTCCCGTTCCACCCTGGAGAAGCTCCACACCCCTAACCTGATCGTGGAACCCTTGCCACCCGTTCAGGTGAAAGGCAAGGAAGCACCCCTGGAACTGTATCGGATACTTTGGGAACAAATTGAAACAGAAACAATTTAATCGAGGGTCTTTTGGCGAAACAACGACTGGATAGTTTGCTGGTGCAACTCAACCTGTGCGATTCCCGGCAGCAAGCGCAACGGCTGATTCAGGCAGGGGAAGTGCGGGTGAATCAGCAGGTCATTGATAAGCCCGGAACGGAAGTGGACCCAATGGCAGAGATTCAGATTCGTCAACGATCGCCCTATGTTTCACGGGGCGGCGAAAAATTGGCAAAAGCCCTGGAGGAATTCCAAATTCCAGTAACAGGGCGAGTCTGCCTGGATGGAGGCATTTCGACCGGGGGCTTTACGGATTGTTTGTTGCAAGCCGGAGCGAGATTGGTATACGGCATTGATGTCGGTTACGGACAGGTGGCCTGGAGTTTGCGGCAGGATGAGCGGGTGATTCTGCATGAGCGAACCAATCTACGCCATCTGGAGCCGGAACAGTTATATGGGGACGATCGCCCCTGGCCCGATTTGGGAGTGGTTGATGTGTCGTTTATCTCCCTGACAAAGGTGCTTCCGGCGTTGAGGAAATTGTTAAACTCTCCTCGCGAATTGGTTTTGCTGGTCAAACCACAGTTTGAAGTGGGGCGCGATCGGGTGGGTAAAAACGGAGTCGTGCGCGATCCACGCGATCAGGCCGATGCAATCGCGCAAGTTATGCAGACGGCAGAATCTTTGGGATGGCAGCCTCACGGCCTCACTTGGTCTCCCTTACTGGGTCCGGCGGGCAATGTGGAATATCTCTTGTGGCTACGAGATGTTTTGGAAGCAGCAACCCTGCCTGTTTCCCTGGATATTCGCAAGTTGACCCAGACGGCCTACAATACCCTCAAGGCTTCAAAGTAGGCGAGAAACGAATTGGTACAGAATAGGCTGAGGAAATTCAAGTCCTCGATCGCACACCCTCGTTTCCAGAAATTCGCCGTACCTGTTCCCCTTAGGCAGATGCCAGCATGAACGGACCATATCGTGAGTTTGTCCCTTCTGCCCTCTGCCTTCCAAAAAAAAGGTGCAGGAAAAATTTCCTGCACCTTGTCAGTAATGATGAATCTGTTGCTTACCAGGCCAATTCTTGCAACTCTTTCTCTAACAGTTGCACCAGCATTCGATCGCCCCGTTCTTGAGCAATCTGAATGCGTCGTTCCAGGTTAGACTGAAGGTTCGTGCGGTGAACTTCAATCCAGCCGGATAACTGAGGTTGCTGATTCACTTTTACAATGGGATCTGCTTGGCCTTGAGAATTGGGATTCGTCCATGCTTCGATGACGCGATCGTCCAAGCTTTCGCAGTGGGTCACGTAAGCAACGCCCCGATACTTCAAAGCCAGGGGAGGTTGATGGACAGGCATGTGACGGGGATGGCGGACTTGCCAGTTTTGCCCCCGGTATAGACCACCGATTTCCCCTGCAATCATGTCTAAAGCGGGTTGTTCGTATTCGTAACTAACGCCACGATATTTCATCTCTTTGCCTCTATCGGTTAAGCTCTATTGATTAAATCGAAGGGAAATCCGTAACTTCTCGCTAACATCCCCAGCGATCCAACAAATGTATTGTGGGAAACAACTGGGGATAGCTCAAAAACTTTCTGTATCTTATGTAACTATTCTATCTAAGAAGATAGGCTTTGGCATCCCTCTCTAAGATTCTTAACGCAGCTTTAAATCAACCCCAGGACTGATTTCAATTTTGGTCGCCTGAGTCTACTTGGCCTTTTTTGGGGTGGGCGAGGTGGCGGGGGTTGCAATTTTTTGGCGCGATCGAGCGCTTCTCGGGCGGCTGCGTCCTTTCCCTGTTGCTGGTAAAGTTCTGATGCCCGTCGATAATCCGTCATCGCCCCGACTCGATCGTTGAGACTGACCCGTACTCCTGCTCGGTTGAAATAAGCATCTGCTGAAGTGCGATCGACCCAGTTGCTATCCAGGCGGAGGGCGGTTGAGTAGTCGGTGATGGCTCCCCGTCGGTCTCCCAGATCGGTACGAACGATCGCTCGATTGTAGTAGGTGATTGAGGAACCGGGGTTTAAGCGAATGGCTTGCGAGTAATCCCGAATCGCTTCCTGGGAGTTTCCCAAAAAATGCTGAATCCGTCCTCGATTGGCGTAGGCAACTGCCAAATCAGGCCGGAGTTGAATCGTTTGATTAAAGTCTGCTAGTGCGCCCTGGCTGTCTCCCAACGCTGCGCGGGCAATTCCCCGGTTGAAGTAGGCGTTGGCTTTTCGGGCATCGACTCGTAAAACCTGGGTGTAGTCTTCGATCGCTCCCTGATACTCATTCAATCGAAGTCGCGCCAACGCCCGATTATAATAGGCACTGACCAGATTGGGATTCAGCCGAATCGCCTGGGTGTAGTCGGCAATGGCTCCCCGAAAGTTCGATCGTCTGTACTTGTCAATGCCCTGATTATAAAAGTCCTCTGCGGTCACTTGGGCAATCAGTACAGGAGAGGGAATTGCCAAAGCAACATTTGGAAAGCCTGTTAAAACCCCTAACAGCCCCGCAATTGTGGCAATCCGGACAACATTGTGCATATCAGATCAAATCCAGGAAAATTAACCATCCTGTAGAGTGACACGTAACTTCGCATCTCTACGATTTGTGCCTTGCAAATCTCTTGCACACCATTAACCCTATCCCTGATTTACCGTCAGACGCACCCACGTTTTCAACGTTTCCCCCGCTTCCAGGTACAACAAATCATCCCCTGTATTCAGGGCGTTTCGAGGGGCAGTCCAGGGTTCCAGGCAATAAAAAGGCTTGCCAATGAGCGTCCAAAAGACCAGTGTTTTAAAGGGGGTATCCGATTCCAGGGTAACTTTCAGGTTTCGGGAAGTATCAACCACCGTTGCCGTTTGAGATTCCAAGGAACGGAACATCACATCAATCTCATCGACCCCAAAATCAAATGTTCCATCAAAAGGATGGGTGATCCGGGTTCGTTGATCCGTAAGTTGGGTCGCGGGAATGGCAATCTGCAACTGAGATTTGTCGGGAGCCAGAAAGTAGGGATGAAAGCCCGCTGAAAAGGGCATTCGCCCATCCCCCCGATTGGTATAGGACTGCTGAATCTCGCACACATTCCCTTTCAAGACATAGGTAAAGGCCACCTGAAACTCAAACGGATAGACCGATCGCGTTTGCTCATGACTGGTCAATTCCAGAGTCAGACTTGCCTGGTCCTGGGTAATTTGCTCACCAACGGTCCAGGGAAGTTCGCGGGCAAACCCGTGTTGCTTGAGGGTGTAAGTTTTTCCCTGGTACTGGTAGGTGTTCTCTGGTAAGTTCCCGCAAATAGGGAACAGAATGGGGTTGCCTCCCCGAACAGTCAGTTCAGGATGGGTATACCGCTCCTCATCGAGGTAAAAAATCTCCTGGCCTTGCAGTTGCCACTTCAGGGCGATGCCTCCCCGCTCAGGTACAAGCCGCAGGTGAGATTCGGCTGCGTGATCCGAGAGGATATAAGTTTGGTACTGTTCCTGTTTGACGGCGATCGTAAACATTGGGCCTTCCTGTGAACGACACTCCCTGCGGACCACCGAATACTATAAACGGTTTGTCACCGTTTTGGCGGTTTTTTAAGGTTGCCTCCCAAAAACTTTTGCGGCAGGATTTTTTGTCGTTGCTGAAGGGCTTGATGAATATGTCCCAACTTGAGTTTTGCATCGGGGGAAGTGGCTGCGTAAACGGCTGCATCGCGCACGATCGCCTCAATTTCGCCTCCACTCAGGGACCACTGCTGGGCCAGCGTTTTCCAGGCTAATCGTGGCTCAACCGGGAGAGAGGCGACGGCCCGTTTCCACAATTGCATCCGTGCGGCTACATCAGGCATGGGAAAGGCAATCGATCCATCCAGGGATTGTCGCCACAGATACTTGATATCTGTCTGCTCCCGTACACTCAAAAGGGTGAGGCTTCGGGTTTGGCGGCGCTTCTCCAGAAACTGGTGTAGGGTAGCCGCAGGGAGAAGGGTCGATCGCCCAAACCAGAGGTGTGCCGATCGCAGAAGTAAAACTTGGGGCGCTTGATCGATCAATTCTTTGAGCAGGGAAGGCGAGTCGGCCTCTGGAATCTGTTGCAGATCTACCCACATCAGGGAGGTTTGGAGTTCTTGCGCGATTACCTCAGCGGCAAGCGTTTTTCCCGTTCCACGAGATCCCACTAATAGGGCAAGGGTGCCGAGTTGGGCTGAAAGATGCCAGTCCGTCTCGATCTGTTGTCCCAATCGCACCCGATCGCACCAATGATGCAGGGTATCCAGCAAGTCTGGGGGTAGGACGAGATCAGACCAATGGGCTTTAGGAAGGCGATCGTTAACTCGCACAGGTGGGGGAGGGCTGAAAACTTTGGCACCGGGAAGCGATAATAACAGAGCCTCCAGCATTTCTCGCCCCGGTTGATCCGCCAGCAAGTAATTGGTCAAACCGTCGGACAGTTGCAAGCGTCGAGTCAGGAGGGTCGGTTCCTGGATAGACAGCACCTTGAGCAGATGATGTTGAATCAACGGGGAAGGACAGATGAGCCGTTTTCGGGCGGTACGCCACTCCGTATCGTTGCGGCAGAGAATGCGGAGGGCAAGATCGACGGTGGGTAATTCTGTTTCTAAACGGGAAGCGGCTCCTTCCCCTCCTTGTCTGGTATCTGTCCGTCCGTCTACCGAAGGGTCACTTTGTAAATAGCGATAAATGCGCCCGTAGCGACGGTTGACTTCGGGGGCTAGACTTAGCAGCACCAGATTTTTCTCGAAGAGGCTCAACCGCAGCCGATCGCACAGCATGGGCAATCCCAACCCAATCCCCTGTTGCTGACTGGCTTGGATTCTCTGTTGTAATTGCTGCTGGTATCCGGGACGTACCGCATTGGCTTCCGGGGGGGTAGGGCGAGCAGGGCTTTCGTCGTACCCACATTCTCCATCTAATAAAATAATGCCCTTCCACCAGTGGCTAGTGATGCGATCGGCTCGATTCTGAGCCACCCGTTCCACTTCTTTGGTTTCTTTTCGCTGACGGGCTACGGCTGCCATTAACACCCGATCTAGCCAGTTCAGTTCCGCTTTGAGATAGCTCCAATTATCCGCAAACGGCTCCACCCGATCCTTTTGCATGGCAGTTCCTTGCCAGTTAACGTCTGTTACAGCCGTTAGCTGTATTCCTCTATACCCATCCTATCGTGTTTCCCAAACGGTTGTGGGAGTCTCCATCACTCTCGAATTCCTGGTTAGAACATCCGCTGGTTGACCAAATTCTCAGACAATTTCTGGAAAAGAGTTTATCAATGGGTTGCCCTTCGACTTCGCTCAGGGCACGGATGCTGGTTGAGCGAAGCCGAAACCAGCGGGGAATTTGTTTTCTAGAAATCTCCTTAACCCAATCTCCGAATAAATTCCAGCGGTAAACCATCTGCGTCGGCAATAAAGGTAACTTCATACACCTGTTCCCCAATCATCTGTTGAGTGGGTTCCAGCAACACTTTGAGGGGATGGGCTTGGTCGGGATCAGTCTCGGCAAGGCGAGAGAGTTTATCCTTCAGATCCGCTAACCAGCCAGGGAGATCGGAGGCGATCGTTGTTAAATCAAACGAAAGGTGATAGTACCCGGTGTAGTGTTCATCGCCAAAAGCATCGGGGGCGGGGCGAGGTTCAGGAATCTGAATCAGTTCGATCCGGCCTCCCAGTCCTTCCATCCAGCATGCCAGGGTATAGCCTGTCGTGAAGCGTTCCCGGACTTCGAAGCCCAGTTGTTCGTAAAACGCGATCGCCCGAAAAATGTTGGCAGTACGAATGGACGTATGGTGCATGGGCTTTCGAGTCCCTTCCAACCCTATTCAAACAACCTGAAATAGGGATAACGAACGGGTGCCCCCGGTTCTTTTTCTAAGTCAAAATTAATGACATCCCAGCAGGATTCTTCCTCTGAATCCGGACTGAATTCGACCGGAAGACCATACAACCGAGGACGGGGCGATTCTGCCTGATTGCGCCAGGGAGTGCTGCGTTCTAAATAGGCACTGATCAGTTCTCGATACCGTCTGGCGATAATGACCCGTGTGGCTCGGTATCCCTGCGTATAAAGCCGATCGAGCGCTTCATGAATTTCAAAGCGAATTCCGTCTGGGTGGGTGTGCTGCCGATACCATTCATTGTTCCAGCGTCGCCAGTGTCTTCCAGATTGGAGGTGAACCAGTTCGCCCGTCTTAGGATTCGCCTCGAAAGCACCATGCCGCTGACAAAGATAAGTATCTGTCAAAGTTAGGGCAGGAATCATCTGGCGGCAGTGGGGACACTGAATTTCCGGACCAAAGATGGGGTATTGTAAGCCGGGACTCATCATGGAGTGGATATCCGCTTGTGTACTATCAGTCGCCAGTGGCTTTATTATAGCGATCGAACCTCGCTCCCGATACTTTTCTGCGGTTTTCTCTGAAACCCGCTAGAAATCTGTAAAAAAGAAGCGTTCTTTGTTGAGTGATCCCATGCAAACCCATCCCGGTCCCTGGCCCGATCCTGATGTCTCCCAGGCTGCCTTTGTCGCAGCGAATGCAGTTGTAGTGGGGCATGTTACTTTGGCAATCGGGGCAAGTGTTTGGTATGGGGTGGTCCTGCGGGGGGATGTGGAACGAATTGAAATTGGTGCCCATAGTAATGTGCAGGATGGAGCAATCCTGCATGGTGATCCGGGCAACCCTACGGTTCTGGAAGCCTATGTCACGGTTGGACATCGAGCCGTGATCCATAGTGCCCACATCGAGCAGGGCTGTCTGATTGGGATTGGGGCGATCGTCCTGGATGGGGTTCGAGTGGGAGCCGGAAGCATCATTGGCGCAGGATCTGTCGTGACACGAGCGGTTCCGCCTCGATCGTTAGTAATGGGTGTTCCCGGTAAGGTTGTTCGTCCGGTCTCAGAGGATGAAGCGGCAGACTTAATCGAGCACGCTAAAAAATATGAAAATCTGGCCCTGGCTCATGCCGGGAAGGGGACCGATTTGGGATTTGCCAGAGCAGAAGTAATTCAATAGACAAAAAAGATACCCTCTGTCCAAAGATCCGTAATTGGGTTAAAAATGAGATTATGAGATTGCTTCAAAAATCTTCAATCAGGTTTTATTTAAGGAGGAGTTACAAGCATGGATATCGATGCACGGGTTGCGATTGTTCTTCTGCCTGTCGCGATTGCAGCGAGTTGGGCAGTGTTTAATATTGCTCAGGCCGCTCTTAAGCAATTCCAGGGGTTCTTCAACCGCTAAGTTCTGCTTGGGTGATTCAGGCAAGGAATCAGACTGAAAGACCGACCTGCTTCGATGGGGGTCGGTCTTTTAATTTGCAAGATTTTAAGTTTGTAAGATTTTAAGAAATTGCTGAGGAAAAATTTTTACGAAGACGCTTGAGATCCAGAAATCTGGGTATCCACTTCTTCACTAAGGGAGAAGGCTTCTGGATCATCTTTGGGAGGTCTTGCCCCTTTTTGCAGGGAAAAGATGCGGTAATTATCCACGTTCGTAATTAATTCAGCATAGGTTTCATGTCCGTTTTCATTCATCTTAATCAAGTTATATTGCACATTCTCCGCGTGAATGGCAAAGGTGATATTTAAGACTTCCAGAAAATGGATGATCCATTGGCAATCTTCTTCGGGCATCTTCTCGTAATACTGAATGAGTCTGGCGATACGAGCTTCTAAATGGGCGCGAGTATGCCGACAGAGGAGGATTAATTTCAGAAAAATGATCACTAATGGCAGTGGATTGCCACTAGAAAGCAAACCAATAAACAGGGGAGAGGGTTCTTTTTGATCTTCAGTTGTTAAATACTCAATAATTCGATTGCAAGTTCTTAAAATTAGGGGGTTGTTAATTTCTTCTGCGTGATGATGTTCTAGAAAAGTAGGAAGTTTAGCGCTTAAGTTTAACTTGAGCGCTTCAACAAATTCCTTGCTTTCAACACCAAAAGTTAGGTATTGAATCAAACTCTTCTTGAATGTTTGAAAGTCTACACCTTGATTTTGTTTGATGAAGATGTTAACAAGATTGGTGTAGCTAAATTGACCACGACGCGCCAGCAGAACTTTGATTAAAATCAGAGCTTCATCCCCTAAAGCAGTAGGGTTTTTCGCTTCTCGAACTTCAAGGGCTTTTTGGGTTGAATTGGCAGCATTGGCAGAGAAAGCACTAGATCTGCCATAGC
>JANRKG010000369.1:0-5335 GCA_033763635.1 Leptolyngbyaceae cyanobacterium bins.59 | reverse complement strand
GGACGATCGCCAGTTTCAAACTCTTTTGAAGAAGGTTAGACTCGGAACTGTTCGATCGCAGCTCGGAAGTGGATCGGCAGAACCGCGTCAAGATTTTCATTGGGGCGGGCAATGACATGGGAAGAGAGAAACAGCGTCTTTTCCTTGGGACTTTGGGGGGCTACCTTGTGGGCCGCTTCAATCCCTGCCTCCACCGATCGCTGCACTTCTGACACATCTCCCCGCACAATAATCGTCAGCCGTGCCCCACTGACTCGCTCATAGCCGACCAGAGTTACACGCGCTGCTTTCACCATTACATCGGCAACTGCCAGAGCGGGAGGGTGCCCCAACACTTCAACCATACCAACCGCAACGCCCATGAAAACTCTCCTGAATCAAATCATCGATCCATTCAGTACCCTACCATTGAATGTTTTCGAAGATCCACTGAATTTCTACCTTAAGGTAAGACGCTTTACTTATCAGTGAGTGATCCTTTGCTTATATTTTTTCTGCTTAGGAGATTTTTTCTGGAAAATAATTTCCCCGCTGGTTTCGGCTTCGCTCAACCAGCACCTGTGCCCTGAGCGGAGTCGAAGGGCAACCCATCGGTAAGCTCTTTTCAAAAAATTGCCTTATCGGTAGTTGGCTCTGCGTTTGCGAATGTCCACCATTTCTGCAAGATTCGTCTGTCCCCGCAGGTCAAGGGCATGGCTTTGTTCGGGAGGAACGATCGTCACCCTGGGTGGATGTCCTGCGGTAGAACGGTTGCGCCGCTTGCTTACCACCGCTTGGGTTTGGCGAACCTGGGTGGAAGGGGTTACTCGGAGGGGGACTGGAGGCCGGGGAGGGACAGGCTTTCGGTTTTCTTGGATGCCGGAAGCACGAGGGGGAGGCGTAACCGTCTGGGCAGCTTTGGGAGAAACTTTTTGAGGAGGAATGCCTGCCGATCGCCCAGTTGTTTTTTCAACCAGTGGCTTTTCAAGCAATGGTTTTTCAACCAGTGTTTTTTTCGCAAAGGGATAGTGAGAGGTTGAGGCGCGTCTTCCCGATCGTCGGGTGACTCTGGCAGGTTTTTTTGGATTAATTTGTTTGAGTAACATCAGGGATGCCAGGGTTCCCATGAGAGCCAGCCCCCCCGCTAGCCAGAGGGTACGAATCATCCGATGGTCTTGAGGGGGGACTGCGAGTTGGGTTGCTCGAACGGGAGGCGTGGTTTCTGGGGGGCGATCGGCGGAAACGATCGGAGATTCACCTGGGGTAGGCGATTCCTGAGTCACCAATGAAGCGGCAGTTTCCACCTGAGCCTCCTGCACCCGCAGACCGGGGCTTAACAAGCTACTCAATGCCGCTCCAGCCATTAACATCATCACCAGCCACAGCAGCACCCAAAGAACCTGGGGTCGCTTCCACAGGAAGAAAACCAGGAGATTCAGGAATCGTTGTTTAGGAGATGGAGGATGGGGTCCAACCATAAGTAATGGGTTAACAAGGAGGTAATTTCTAGCCCGATCGCAGTGCCCTAGGATAATACTGACAGACAATAAAAAAACTAGCTTCTAAATTACACTTTAGTTACTCAAAAGCGTCAAGCCATCTCTCGATAGAATAAGCCCAATCGGGTGCGAAATTTCACGGTTGTCATTTCATCGGTTTTCCAGAGCAAGTTGCACTAATTGATCCACTAGATCGGGAAACGCAAGTCCCGTTGCTTCCCAAAGCACAGGGTACATGCTGGTGGCTGTGAAGCCCGGCAGGGTATTGATCTCATTGACAAAAATTTCCCCGGTCGCTTCGACATAGAAGAAATCCACGCGGGATAGTCCTGCTGCATCGATCTCCCCAAAAGCTTTCAGAGCCATTTCCTGGATCTGTTGGACGATCGTATCGGGTAAATGGGCTGGAATTTGCAGTCCTGCCCGTCCTTCTGTGTACTTCGTTTCATAATCATAAAAGTCACTATCGTAAGTAATTTCCCCGATGACGGAAGCACGGGGCTGATCGTTACCCAGCACGGCACATTCCACTTCGCGGGGAGATGGAACTCCAGCCTCGACGATCAGACGACGATCGTAGCTGGCGGCGCTATCCAGGGCCGCTTCGAGTTGGGCACGGGTCCGCACCTTAGAAATTCCTACCGAAGAACCGAGATTTGCAGGTTTCACGAAACAGGGATAGCCCAGATTCGCCTCAATTTCGTCACAAAGTTGGGGATAAACGCAGGGATTGGACCAGACCTGCGATCGGCTAATGATCTGATACTTCACCTGGGGCAAGCCAGCCTGGGCAAAGGCGTGTTTCATGGCAATCTTATCCATGCCCACTGAGGAAGCGAGTACCCCCGACCCAACATAGGGCACCTGTAACAGTTGCAGTAAACCCTGAATGGTTCCATCTTCTCCATTAGGACCATGCAGAATGGGAAACCAAACTTCGATTGTGCTGGCTGATGGTGGGAACTGCCACAGGGAAGCGCGATCGGCTGTTTCCTCCTCACTTGCCAGGGGGCGACCAGACGCTAACACCTGGGCTGCGACCTCTCCCGCTGCCCAGCGTCCATCTTTTTGGATGTAAAACGGTAAGACTTCGTACTTGTCGGCGTTCTGGCTATTGGTCAATCCTCGGAGAATGGCCTGTCCTGACCGGATCGACACTTCATGTTCCCCCGATCGTCCTCCGAACAACAGCCCGACTCGTCGCTTCACCATCGTGATTTCCCTTCCTAACTATCGCAGTAGGGTAACACGGGATGGGGAATGGGAGGTAGGAAATTAGGAACGGGGATCGAGGAATCGAAACGGGAACGTTTGCATCCCTAAACCGTAACGGCCACCCGTTCTCCCGTCAGGCTGAAGGCGCGAATTTCGGTAATGTGGACTGAGATAAGTTGACCTCTCAGGGTTGCAATGTCTCCAGGGAAAAACGTGAGGCGATTGCCACGAGTCCGGCCCATGACTTGAGTGGGGTCTTTGGGATTTTGATCTTCCACCAGTACCTCTTCAATGCGGCCCTGGTAGCGCTGCGATCGTTCCATCGCCCGCACAGACACCAATCGGTTTAATTGTTGAAGGCGATCGTCCTTGACTGCTTCAGGTAACTGATTTTCCCAAAGCGCGGCGGGGGTGCCAGGACGGGGGGAGTAGGCTGCCGTATTCACCAGATCAAACCCAATATCGTCAACCAGTTTAAGGGTGCTTTCAAATTGCGCTTCCGTTTCCCCCGGAAAGCCAACAATCACATCTGCACTGATCGCAGCATCGGGCATATAACTGCGAATCTGATCAATAATGCGGCGATAACGCTCCTGGGTATATCCCCGCCCCATTGCCTTCAGGATCTCGTTGTCTCCCGACTGGAAGGGAATATGGAAATGTTCACAAACCTTGGGCAGTTCTGCACAGGCCCGGATCAACCGTTCTGTGAAGTACCGGGGATGGCTGGTTGCAAAGCGAAGTCGCTCAATTCCTGGCACATCATGCACGTAGTACAACAAATCTGTCAGGGTATGTTGGTGACGACCTTCGGGGGTGGCTCCCGGTAAATCTCGCCCATAGGCATCGATATTCTGCCCCAGCAAAGTCACTTCCCGGTAGCCCTGGCGGCCCAAACCTTCCATCTCAGTGCGAATCGCCTCTGGCGTGCGGGATTGTTCCACCCCACGCACATTGGGCACGACACAGTAGGTACAGCGTTCATTGCAACCGTAGATCACATTCACCCAGGCTGTGACGGTACTATCGCGTCGGGGCTTAGTGATGTCCTCAAAGATGTGAACGGGTTCTGTTGCCACCACCTGATTGCCCGCTGTCACCTGTTCCAGCAGATCCCGCAGACGATTGGCATGCTGCGGTCCCATCACCAAATCTACTTCGGGGACACGGCGGAGTAAGGCTTCTCCTTCCTGCTGGGCAACACATCCGGCGACCACCAGGGTCAGGTCGGGTTGTTCGTGCTTCCGTTTTGCTTGCCGCCCCAGATAAGAATAAACCTTGTGTTCTGCATTATCCCGAATTGTGCAGGTGTTGTAGAGAATTAAGTTTGCTTCTTCGGGAGTGTCTGACCACTCAAACCCCATCTCCTCCAGAATGCCCGCCATCCGTTCGGAGTCGGCTTTGTTCATCTGGCAACCGAAAGTGGTGATGTGGTAACGGCGGGAAGGGGAGGTCATAGGTAAGACGGAAGCGAGGAAAAAAATGAACAGTCAGAAAATTAAAAGTCTGAAAACAGGCAGACAGAAACGGCGCAATGATTTGCGTCGAATCGCTGTTTCTATTATAGGGTTCCTTGCCTGTTCGCTCCGTAACAACCCTGCACGAGAACGATCGTTCAAAGGCTCAGTCCGATCGCCCCTCAATTCCTGCAATCTCCCGATCGCTCAACCCATACAGTCGATAAACCCAGCTATCAATCTGGTCTTCCAGTTCCTGAGCGATCTCTGGAGCGATCTGCTCCTGACACCGTTGCTGCGACAGGGCAATCAGGGTTTGATACCCTTGCCTTTCATCTGAAATGCTCAGGTCTGGATTGACGATTGGAAGCGTGCGAATTTGGGGAGGACCAATGCGTAAGTATCCTCCTTGCAGCCGATCGCCCCCATAAAGGCTTTGATAGACAAAACTCAGAAGTTTGCTATTGAGAAGTGCTAACAGGTAAAACAAATCCAGGGATGCTGTGATCACCGTGGTTGATTTCCCAGCTAGCAGAGTGCCATCGCGATCGAGAATTCCTTCTAGAGCGCGGGTCATCCCTGCGAGAACGAGTTTGGGCTGGGTGGCCTGGTGGAGCCGTTTCGGAGAGAGACTATTTAGTAATTCCTGCGGTAAGTGAGGATGTTGGTAGACCTGCCCCAGGTAACGACAGGGCTTTTCACCCCAACGGATCTGATAGCGATCGATCGTTCCACTGTTGATGAACTTCAGCCCTGGAGCGTCGCGGGGACCGTCCCGGAGCAGCGGTTGAAGCTGATAAGCCTCTGCGACCGTCGCTGCCCCTATGACCTGGGTTATCTGCCCCAGGGTTGGCAATTCCCTTAAACGAGCCATCACATTTGTGGCGATCGGGTGGGCAAAAATGGGCCAGGGCTTTGGGGAGTGATCAATCTGCAAAGAAGAAGCGTTCACCTGTTCGATCCCATCTACAACACTTTGCACCTGTTCGTAGCAAACGAGGGTATCCGTTGGGGGAAGGGCTTTGCGGACCCAGTAGACGATCGGGTACACCGCAACGGGAAAAACAGGAATGCGGGAATAATCGCGGATGGCAAAAAGATGATGTTGTTCGGTCAATAACTGCCGAGCGGCCCCAGCATATCGGGCCGATCCCAACTTATTTGGAACAATCAGACTGGTGATAC
>JANRKG010000368.1:0-12867 GCA_033763635.1 Leptolyngbyaceae cyanobacterium bins.59 | reverse complement strand
CAGTAGGGCCAGCCCAAGAATAGTACGGAACTTTCTTAACTGCTGCAAAGAGATGAAGGCCCATCCTCCTAATCCCAACAAGCCTGTCCACACTCCGACGGCAATGGCTCCATAGATACTTCCGGAACCTGGGACAGCACTTTGCGTAACCATGATCGGCCAATGGGGGGATGGGTAACGATTGACCACTTCAATCGTCGGCATCACGATCGTATGGATTAAGAAGGAACGTAAGACGTGAAAAGGCCCTCCTGCATAAGGTGTTAGGAAATAAGCCTGTTCTGAAAAGGTGACAAAGGGAATTTTAGAGCTTCGAAAAACGAATTGTTTCGCATACCACAAAATAATCACGCTTAAAAGAGAAGCTCCCATAATCATCAAGGATTTTCGTTTGGGATGATGGAAGAAAGCCGCTAAAATTCCTACCATCCAGTTTGTGATCGTGATACTTAAAGTTGCTGCACCTGTAGTGATATACCAAAAAGGCTGAATTGATTGGAATTCGGCTAAGGCAGCGACGAGTAAGGCCGATATGATGCTGAGGGAACCCAGTAAATAAGTCTCAGGGACAGTAAACCAAAATATCGCAGAAGCACTGGTGACTGCGAGGCTACTGAACACCAGTGCATCCAGTGGGCGGCAAGTTAACGCCCTGAGCAAAATAAAAAAAAAGGCTCCCCACACTGCGGCAAACAATGCACAGCTTAGGTGAACAGTAGAAATGCTTTCAGGGGTAACGGCGAACTTGACAAACTGAACCACTGTATACGCAATGGGACTAAATAAAGGATGGAGTTTGTCTCGTAGATGATCACTGCTGGGATCGGTCATATTTTTAAAGACACGAGAGGTGTCACTTTCAAACCAACCGGCAGACGCACGATCCTCATACAAGGCAGGATGGATCTCCTGGGCACCGAAAAAAGCCACAGTACCACTGAGGATTGCCACCAAACTCAATAAAAAAATATCTAATCCCCTGGATGTGATTAAAGAGTGTGAATGGGTAACGACAGGCTGAACATCTTTAGTGAGTTTCATGATTGGCTCCACTAATTTTGACTTCTTACTTCAGCTACTTGGCCCCTGAGCATTCTTCTAATGGAATGAAGTTGGGACAGAAGTTTATAGTAACCTTCAGAGCCTAAAACTCTTAATACGAGAATGGCCAAGTTCAAACGAATATATTGGGACAGAAAAATGAGTTGGGGATAGTGGATGAATGCCTGCTGGCTATACTGGGCAGCTTGTTTCCCATCTCCGCCTTGTAAGGCTTTCCAAGCCAGATAGACATTAGCAAACCCGTGGCTACGACCCTTTAAGTGCAACAGGTCGGAGGGAGCAGTGCTAAAGATCTTCTCAATACACACCTGAAATTCCTGTTCCATTGCTTGTAAATTGCGGGATGCATTCTTACTATGAATGCGGTAGAAAACGAGTGGTTCTTTGAGTAAACCCAATGGATATTTTGCGGCAACTCGTAGCCACATTTCCCAATCTCCCGTGCGGGGAATCGTCGGGTCAAAAACTCCAACTTGGTCAAAGCAAGTTTTTCTGACCAGCACAGAAGAATTTAAAATGGTATCCTGTTCTACTAACTTCTTCCAAACCCAGCCTTCGGCATCCGTTTTAATTAACCTGCCCGTTGATTGGCCCTTTTCATCGATCAACATCATCCACGTATGTACCAGACCTACTTGAGGGTTGCGATCGAGATGCTGGACCTGCTGTTCTAGTTTGGTGGGTTGCCACAGATCATCGTTGTCCAGGAAAGCAATGGAGTCTCCCTGAACGCTGGCAATTCCCGTATTGCGAGCAATTGAAGCCCCCTGATTTGCTTGTTGGATCAGCTTCACTCGTGAGTCTGTAAGTTTTGTAATCCAGGGAACGGTTTGGTCGGTGCTGCCATCATCCACCAAGAGCAATTCAAAATCGGTGAAGGTTTGCTTGAAAATGCTTTCCACCGTTGCGGGCAGATAGGGCATGGCATTGTAAGTGGGAATAATAATTGAAACTTTTGGCATGGAAAAGCCTCAGGTAGTGGGGGTTGAGCGGGAAATGAAAACAGACAAACTGTTGCTTTTTGATGCAGTTTTCAATGCTGATTAAACGAGGGATGGGGCTAAGATGGGTGTCTTCTCAGCTAATGCTTGATAGAAACCCTGTCCAAATTGCTCGACATTGAATTCTTCTAAAATGCGAGTCCGATGCTGATCGAGATAGGGCCGATTGTCGGTTTGCTTGACCCGCAGTAGCGTCTGGATGAGAGCGGCTCGATCGCCGTAGGGAAATAGCCAGGATTCCGGTAACACTTCCACCATTCCGTCTACAGCGGAGGCAATGATGGGGAGCCCGTAGTACATCCCCTCCAGCATAACCAGGGGTAAGCCTTCAAACCGCGAGGGAATCACCAACATATCAATTGCTGAGTAAATATAAGATGACTCCTGACTCCAGGGTACCAACATGATTTGTTCCTGAAGCTGATGCTGTTCAATTCGCTCACGTAGGGCCAGTTCATCCGGACCATCCCCCACAATCATAAATTTGATCTTTTGATCTCTCAGTGAGTGGATATGTTCAGCGATCGCATTGATTAAAAAGTCATGCCCTTTGTGAACAAATTGAATTCGTCCCACCAGCCCAACGACATAATCTTGTTGGCTCAGTCCATATTTGTGTCGGGACTCAGTTCTATCTCGTAGCACCCAGGATTTGAGATTAGGACCGTAGTAAACCAGATCAATGGGAACTTTGACCCCGTGTTCCATCAAGGTGGATTTTGCGTGAATGCTAGTAGTAATGAATTGATCCGGCAACCGATAGTAATAGAGATTTAACCAATCTCTCAACCAGGCCAGCTTTCCACCCATCGTAGATAATTTATGGGACAGGGCAATAAAGCTGATGGTCGGGTAACCGCCTCGTTTGGCTGCCAGCATACCCAGAGAACATAATTCAATGGCACCCTGAGCAATGACTACCTTATCGGGGTGAATGGCATCTATTAGCGCTTGAATTTTCTCGACCGTTGAGGAAGCCAGTAATGCTCCGATCGTTCTTAATTTTGACTCTTGATAGGGCATGGGGTAAAGTTCCAAATTACCTCCCTGTTGCTGCACCCATTGGAGTCGCTCATGCAGTCTGTGATTGCCTTCATAAAACATGAAGGCCACCTTAAAATGGGTGTTTTCTGCCAGATACTGTACAGCATCCACTGCGGATACCAAATGTCCACCAAACCCTCGACCATCATCGTAAAAGAGAATCCGTTCCATCACCGAAACTCCTCGTGGCTGAAGAACTTAAGGATGAGCCTAGTTGCTTGGTTTTGTAACCAGCCTCGACCGAAATTGCACCAGGAGGGGTTTCTCAACAAAAGAGTAGAAAAAACACCCCAGTACAGTCGTCAAAATCGAAAAAATAACGGCAAAAACATTCAAAATCAAAACATTTTGAGTAGCGGTCGGGCTGACAGCCAGCAAAACTTTAGAGAAATTGTTCAAAAAGAAACCATGGGTTAAATAAATTGAGTAAGAAGCATCTCCAATGAGTAACAATGCATGGGGAAAATCAAGATTCTTACGATTCTCGAAAGCAACCGCTCCGAGAACCAATATCATTGAAGGAATGCCAAATGTAATCACATCAGAGAGACTGAAGACTTTGTAGTAAACGTTGATAGCAGACAGAGTATAGAAAAAGGTTCCGATCGAAAGTAGCAACATGCCATTGCCAATCTTATGCCGGGAGAGCAAAAAGGCCGCAAGACAACCCATTAAAAATTCTAAGTTCCGTTCGCCAAATAACATTTGTAGGAACGGATCGTTTTCTGGAATTGGCAATAGCCCCATGAACTTGAAGAAAGAGCCAACCAACCAGATGGTAATAATGGGCCTCGAAATCTTCGGGCGCATTCCGATCAGTAAACTGAACATGAAATAGAAGAAAACTTCAGAGGTGAGCGTCCAACTAACACCCAGAAAACTATCAGACAAAATCTGCCGATCTTGAGGAAGTAAGAGATAGGCTTTGATGACTTCGATCGCATTTTGTTGATTAGCATCTGCACTGAATGTCAGAAAAGAAAGCAACAACTTTGTAGTTAAAATAACCCAGTAAATAGGGTAGATGCGGACAAATCGTTTGGTAAAAAAGGTTCCTAACCTGGAAGGGTTATTAATATCTGATTGATGGATATAAAAAATAATGAACCCGCTCAAGACAAAGAAGAAATCAACTCCTGATCCACCGAAATCAAAAATCTTGTACAGAAATTCCTGATTCAGATTTTGTTGAAAGATCAAATCACCATGACAGAGCAATACAAGAACAGCCGCAACACCTCGGAAAACCTGAATTAGATTGAGTCTTTTAGAATTTGAATGGCTAGCCATAGGGTTTGTTAATGTTTTGTTAGTTAGCGTCTAGGGCAGGAAATTCCTTCGATGCATCAGCCGAGTGTAGTTCAGCCCAGTTCCACCCTGCCAATGCCACCAAAGTCCACCAGTAGAAGAAAAGGGTCGTGTGTGTCCAGATGTTTTCGGTTAGCATTCCTACGGGAATAGCGATCGAAAAGGCAAACAAAACATTGCACAGGTTTCGTTGAGAGTGCGTAGCGAGTGACGATCGCATTAAATACAGCAAACGTCCACTCTGGGCACCCAGAAAAATCAAAAATGTTAAAAATCCGATAATTCCGCCTTCAACTAAGGCTCGGACAAAATCATTATGGGCAAAATAGGTTCCTCCCCCAACAATAATGGTCAGTCCCAAACCATAACCAAGAATGGGATGGTACTGCCAGGAATTGAGCAGTTGTGTCCAGTATGCAAGTCGCCAGTTGAAACTATTTCCATCCCCTTGAGACAGCAAAATAGCCCGCCACAGGTCAATGTCTCGATTCAGGAGGGGGGTATTGCCAATTTCCCCCAACCGTTGCTGTCCAAATTCAGTGCTGCCAAAAAAAACAATCATCAGCGCGAACAGCACAAATCCCCCAATTAAACTGAGGAAACTCAAGCGTGGAACAATCATGACACCAATGAATACGGACATCATCATCAAACTCACCAGAGTTTTGGTTTGTACCATCAAAAAGGCCAGTGTGACCAGCAAGAGCAACCAGGGTAAACGGTTAATCGCACGTTCCAATCGCCACCAGGTGAGTCCGATATATAGCAGCAAAAAGGTTGAAAAAGTATTGGCACCTCCCAGGGTACTGCGGATGCGGACTTTTCCATCTGCGATCGCCCCAAAATCCTCCCCACTAGCTGACAGAAGGGGGGGTAATACAGAAGGCACAAACTGTTGCAGCAATCCAATTAGAACAGGGATAATCAGCGCTAAAAATAGGGTGTTGATGACTTTTTCTGGAGGAACCCGATCTTTAAGCTGCATCACCAGGAAATAAACCATCGACCAGGAAAACATCCGAATCCATTCTCGCAGTGCCATTGGCAGCGCAGAACCATCCAGCCCTAAACCTCCCAGGGGCAGTAGTACCACCCATAATCCCTGAAGCACCATCCACCCAATCAAGAACCACCAGAACCGATCTATCTTAATGGGCTGTCGTGTGAGCAGTTGCACTACAACATAGAGAATAGCTAGAACGTCAACACCCAGCGCAAAGGCAGCAGGAAGTTGTTGTTTTGAGAATGGATCCAGCGAACTTCTTAGCACCAATAGCCCCAGGATACTTAACTCAAAATTGCTAAAAAAGAAAGTTAGGGGAACGATCGCACAGATCCCAACACCTAGCAGTAATGGTTTGATACCTGCCAGTAAGCCAACGATCGCGCCAATGGCCAAACCTGTAAGGATAATGCTGAACTTTAGAAAAGCATGGGTTGATTGAGACATTGGGGGGGCCATAGACTCAGCTTTCTTTTCAGGGATGCAAGTTAGGTTGAGACAACTTTTCGGGATTGCCAGACGGCATAAAGTTCCAAGGGGATCTTCCGGATGCTCGATCGCATTAAAAATAACAAGCCATAACTTCCAATAAAGAGGGGCAAGCTGATCAGGGGAGAGACCCAGGGGCCAGCCAAGAGCGGTGGAAGGGTCGCTACCACCAGCCAGATGCCATCTTGATAATCCGGTGAACCTGATAGACGGGCTAAAGACCCATGAACAAAAGTGTAGGATAGCAGTGAAAAAATCTCCGACAGGCCATACCCCCATGCACCTAAAGGAGGTAAGAGGAGCCAGGTGGCAACCCAAAACAAACCGACATACCAGGCATTAAATTTAGCAACTTCACGGTTATGCCCAGCAGCATAAAGCGTAGCAATATGCAGATTAAAGACACTATCAATCAATCGAGCAACAGCAATCAAAGTAAAGATGGGCACACTGGGGAGCCATTGTTCTCCAAACACCAGGGGGATCACCCAAATTGCACAACAAGCAAATAATGCAAACGGTGGGCCGACAATTAATCCTTGATAAACAATCCCCTGACTAACAGCCCGTCGAGTGGCTTCGGGGTTGCCAATCAGTTTGGCAATGGCGCTAATGGATAGGCGTGAGATCACTAACCGAAATAATCCCAATTGATCTGCCAGACGGGTCGCGATCCCAATAATTCCAGCCGCTTCCAATCCTGCAAAGCGACTGACAAAGAGGGGCAATGTCAATGCCTTCAGTGACACAATTAAATTGGAGCCAGAGTACGCTAGCCCACAACGAAGGGCTTCCCGGATAAAATTCCATCGCCATCGCCATCGCCATCGTACAGGATAACAGCGACGACCCATGAACATTAACAGGGCATATTGTAATATCCAGCCATAGATGGGTCCCCAGTAGCTAAAGTTAGCTAAAACCAGGGGGATTGCCAACAGGTAGTTGGCCGCTTGAGCGATTGTTTCAATTAACCCTACCTGATCAAAGTGCAGTTCTCGTTCCATCATGGAAATGGAAGCGCTGGCAACCATTTCTAACCAGATCACGGGGATCAACCAGCGTAGAACCTGGACAACGATCGCCTGCCCTGTCCATAACTCGAAGAGGGGGACAGCCAGCCACAATATGCCGCATAACCCTACACCCACTGTGTTGTAAAATGCCAGGATTTGCTCTGCGCTATCGGGGGGTAGATCTGGTTGACGAATGAGATAGACATCCAGACCTAACTTGCCGGTCCAGATCGTAAACAGTAGGATGCCTGTGGCGATCGTCACAATCCCATAATTTTCAGGTCCCAGAACACGGGCAATCACCAGGATACTGATTAGTGACAATGCCGATCCAATTAACTGACGTACCGCTAAATACAGGCCACCTTTGAGGAGCTTCTGTTTCAGTGAGGTCTGGCCTTTCATTAAACTTCCTTGGAGTATTGCTCCCAACTCAATTAAGTAAACAAGGCTCAGTTCTTTGCATCGCTGAATCGAATGGCAAAATTGCCCGTTTCATACCGATCACCTGCCAAACAAGAATAAAAAAGGTGTTAGTGGATTGATGATGTTTGACAAGGTTTCCAGAGTTGAGCTGAAAAAGCTTTTATCGACCACAATGACATCTCCATCCTTGAGTTGAACTGTGTTATTGCCAAAGGCAAACTCCTGTCGTTCTAGCCGTCCATCTTCTGATACCCGAAGCAAGGTCATTGAGTCGGTACGAGCTTTATCAGTTGGCCCACCCGCCGCCGCAACCGCCGCACTGGCTCCTGCTATAGGGCTGATTTGAACGGTCCCAGGACGACGAACTTCTCCGGCAATCTGCACTGTGATTGCCAACGGTGCGACCGTTGATGAGAGCAATTGGCGTTGTTCCGAACGGGCAACAGGGGCGGTTGGGACAATCACTTCATCCCCATCCACCAGACGGGGATCGCCCGACAGATCGCCGCGTTGAATGGCCTGCCAGAGGTCAACTTTGATTTCGCTTTTGGGCACCGTTGTCTGAAGTCCTAAATCGGTGGAGCCGGAAATGACTCGGCGAATGATGATGTTGCGTAGATCGGCATTGGGAGTGACACCCCCTGCCTGCACCAGCGCAAAACTCAGGGTTTGAAAGTTTTCTGTAGCCGCATTGGGATTAAATGCGTTGGGCGGAGGGGTCAGCAGTCGAGGTCCCGGACGTACCACTTCCCCGGTGACACTGATCCGGGGGGGGCGAATGCTGACAACAGCTAGCCCCACCTGTGGGCGGCGGATATAGGGGCGGAGGGAGGTGGTAATGGTTGTAACGGCATCGGCAGGGGAGAGTCCTGCAACGACGATCGACCCCACCAAAGGAAGTTGTAGCGTTCCATCTGCCAGAATGACCTGCTCCCCGGAAAAATCAGGGAATCCTGTCACCACCAATCGAATCCGATCGCCCGATTTCAGTCGATTCATGGGATCAACTTCGGGGGATGCATTCCCAGTCTTTTGAGGTTCCATACTGGCTGGAATGGCTTCTGTCGGGGGGACAGCCTGTTGATTGTTGGTAGGGCTATTCACCAGAGCTGGCAATTGAGCCATTGTCCTGGTAGGCAAAAAAAACTCTATGCTAAATAACCCAAGCAGGGTGAATAAAAAAGCAATCTGTGTCCTATTGGGCAAGTTCATGATGTCCTCCCTAAACCGATCGCAGTCTGCTCTTGAAAGCGGTGAGAGAACGGTAAACGTTGTAGCAGTTTGGATCTGGAATTGGATTTGTAGGATTGGCTAGACTTTGAATTGCTAAGTGGAAGGGCATGACGAGTCCCGTTAGCGACAAAGCCTACTAACGACACTTCATTTTTAGTCAATTCTTGCATTGCCTGGGTGAGACGACTGCGAGAAGAAATACCGGGACGGACAACCATTAACATTCCATCACTGTACCGACCCAAGACGATCGCATCTGCGGAAATATCAATGGGGGGGGTATCAATGATAACAAGGTCAAACAAATAAGCTGCTTTCTCCAGCAGTGACTTCATGCCTGCTGTCTCTAGAATCACAGAGGGACGTTGAGTGGGTGTGCCAGAACTGAGAAAAGCAAGGTTCTCAATATTGGTTGACTGAATAGCTTCCTGTAAGACGAGTTCCCCCTGCACAACATTGGTTAAGCCAGGTTCCATGGGAAGTTGGAATATCTCATGCTGCCTGGGTTGATGTAAATTGGCATCAATTAATAAGGTTCTTTGAGAGAGCATGGCCGATACAGTGGCTAAATGGGCTGCAACTGTTGATTTACCTTCGCCTGTTCGCGCACTGCTAACAACGAGTAACCGTAATTGTTTACCGCTCTGATGCTCCAGGGTTTTCAAGAGCTTACGGTAAGGTTCTACTAAATGGCTACTATCCAAAAAAGAAGCAGGTTGGCTAAGGTTTTTCAAGCGGGCAGGTAAAAGTGGCAAATTTCCTAAAGATGGCTGCTTTAAGATGTCTTCCGCTTCCCTTATTTCATGCAGGGAGTCATCTAATAACTCCAGAGCTACCACCAGTGCGACCACTAAAACTGCTCCAAAGAATGTAGCAGTCACCAGAACAACCAACTTTTTGGGCCATTGCGGCTTAAGCGGTAGCTCGGCGGGAGAAATAACTTGCAGGTTGCTCACGAGTTGAGCTTCTGCGATCGTCGCTTCCTGCAATTTTGCCTGTAACTGCTTTAAGGTTGCTTCTGCTTCTTCTCTGGCACGAGTCAGATTGGTTAAAGGTTGCTGCTTAATGGGTAGCTCGGCCAGACGAGCTTGCAATGCTGATCTTTCCTGTCGAACCACTTGCAACTTTTGTGCCAAGGCAACTCGTTCTACCTCACTGATAATTAACCGGGACGTTAAATCCTGGCTTAATGCATCAGTTGCAATATTACTCTGCACATCTGTATTACTTTGTTCATTGGCAGGATCGCTTTGGTTTAAATTTGCTCCGGGTACCAGCCGAGATAATCTTTGTCCATAAAGATTTCGAACTTCATCCCGTTGTTCAATTAGAGCCAGCAAATCGGGATGTTGATCCCCTAACCGAGACTGCTCATTAATAACCCTGGTTTCTAAATCCAGTAACTTGGCTCGCAGGTTTTTTAATTCCTCGTCTTGACCCACCCGCACAGAAGTATAGGCACTGCTCAGAGGTCCCGCACCAATCACTTGTTTTAATGAGAGATTGCGGGATGAAACTTCCTGTAATTGAGCAGATAAATCTCGTTCTTGGTTTTCGAATGTCCCCAACGTTTCTACAAGTTTCCGAGTTTGTTCTGGAACAGAGACAAGTTGGTTCTCTTGCCGATAAAGGTTTTCTACTTCTTCAGCCCGCTGCAAAATTGCCCGTTGTCGTGGCACTTCTGCTTGTAGGAATGTTTTGACGGATTGAGCACCCGCACGAATCGATTCAACATTTTCTTCAACCATAGAGGTTGCGACTGCGTTGAGGATGTCTGCTGCCATTTTGGGATCTGGACCCCGATAACTCAATTCAAGAATATTAGTCGCAGGGATAATTTTGATCTTTAACCCCCTGTTCAACTGATTCATCGTTGGTAAAGTGGCAGATTTGCGGTTCGCTAAGTGCTTCAGGGCACGGTTCAGAACCCGTTGGGATTTAACTAACTCTGCCTGAGTTGCGATCGGATTGGGACCGCCAGGAACAATATCGGATAAACGGGCCAAGTCTCTTCCTAATTCGGAAACACTGACCCGTTTTTCGTCGAGAATGAGACGAGTGCTTGTTTCATACAACCGAGGAGTGGATTGCAGATAGGCAACCGCAGCCATCATAACCATTGCCAGAGTTGAACAGGCCGGAAGCCAATGCCGCAGAAAAATGGATGGGATGGATGAAAAGCTTCTAGCCATCATGACTTACTGTGAACATGGGGTGAAGTCAGCGTAGTCTTTTAACGCTCCTGTATAGTTCCAGATATTAACTTATTCGCGCCTAAATTAGCTGCTTCCACCTGAGAAGGATAGAGAGTAGAGTCGGGAGCTAATAGCCGTTCAAAAACTTCTAGCGTTTTTTGCGTAATGGTTTCCCAACTATGATGGGTCAGGACATAATTTCTGGCTTGCTCTGCCATACTTGTCATTTCAGCCTGGTGATTGATAGCCCAGATAATCTGTTCTTGTAGATGGTTCAAATTTCCAACTTCAAACAGTAACCCCCGTTCATTTTCTAAAAGCTCCTGGTGAGGCGGAATGTCACTGGCTAAAACGGGAACTCCCTGCTGCATCGCTTCTAACATCGCCAGTGGCAATCCTTCTAACTTGGACGGCAGTACAAACAGTCCGGCACCTCGAATAATCTCTGCCAACCGTTTGCCCAATAATTCCCCAGCAAAAACAATATTGGCATTGTCTGCTGCCAATTTAATGAGAGATGAATGAAAGGATGAAGCATCACTATTGCCACCCACAAGAACCAGTTTCCAATCCTTTAATTGCAGCGATTGAAACGCTTTGATTAGCAGGTCAGGACACTTCTCTGGAACTAATCTACCTAAAAACACAAGATAGCGATTTGGGGTCAAGCCTAGCGATGTGCCATAGGAGAAGGCTGGATCAGAATCCACAAAACTTGCAGGTGCATTGGGAATATAAACAGTATCGCGGCTATAGGTTTCCTGAAAATAATTGCGTAAAGCCTTTGACACAACAATGATTTCATCTGCAAAACGAACAGCTGCTTTTTCCCCCAGTAAAATTAACTGGCTGGACGTATTACCCCATTTGTCCCGCTGCCAATCTAATCCCTGGCAAGTTACTACGATCTTGGAAGAGGATACAATTTTGGGTAATGAGGTAAATAGAGAAGGCCCAAGGGCATGAAAATGCACAATATCGTATGACTTGCGGCTGGAGGTAATGGCTCCTAAAGCCGAACTGAAGAATGCATCAAAACCTCGCCAGCCCGGACAAGGTAAAGAGATTACCTTAACTCCATCGAAGTCATGTTGATAATAGGCAGGAAGATCCGTATATGAAGAACGGGCATATAAATCTACAGAGTGGCCTTGGGCAACGATGCGGGGATAAACTTCTGCACAATAGTGTTCAATACCTCCTTGTTTAGGAGGAAGGCCCTTAACTCCAACCACTGCTATTTTCATTGGATGACTCCATGAAGTGAAGATGATATGTGAAGGTGATAACGGAACAATTTACTCAGGCTTCCATCGATTCAACATGTCGCTATAAATTTTTTGAATGACTAAATTGGCGCTATAGGGAGCTGCCACTTTAGTGCAAGCCTCAACGGGAAACTTTTCAGGATATTCGAGAATTATTTGAAATGCTTTGGCGATCGTTTCGGGTGATCTTTCATCACAGACAATGCCACTCTCAGCAGTTAAAATTTTGGGTGTTTCACCACATCGAGTTGTGACAATCGGTGTGCCAGAAGCAAGTGCTTCTAAAACCACGATCGGGAGTCCTTCATAAGCACTTGTTAATACACAAGCACTGCTGATTTGCTGAAAATAAGCAAGCTGATTACGACTTTGGGAACCCAGCATTGTAATTTTATGAGTCAGGCCAAGACGAGTAATCTCACTACGAACTTCATCTGCTAACTCCCCATCACCTGCAATGAGTAAATGAGCATTTTCAAAATCTAAAGCAGCAAAGGATCTCACCAGTAAAATGGGATCTTTTTGGGGATGTAACCGTCCGGCAAATAAAATAAAACGAGTTTCCTCTGACAACCCCATTTTTTGTGAAAATTGCCGTCTTGTTACTTCTTTTTGAACAAAGGGTAATGGATAAAAGATTTCAGTATCCACACTGTTTCGGTAGTAATTAATTCGGTCTACTAGAGATGGATACAAATGCTGGTAAAGCTGAATGGACTCAGAATTGCACGACAAAATCTTGCTGAATTGGTTGACCAGTAATCCCTCTAGTGCAAAGTAGGCTTTGGGAAAATAGCGCCACAAAATTGCCTGTTTACCATC
>JANRKG010000367.1:0-6810 GCA_033763635.1 Leptolyngbyaceae cyanobacterium bins.59 | reverse complement strand
CTACCGTGCGGCGAGCCTGCCGAATGGTTGCAACATGGTCAATATTCACGCCAAGAGTGGGCAACGTCCTTCTCCCGTCTCAAAAAACAACGGTTCTATTCTAACGATTCCCGATCGCGCCCCTGCTCAAAAGGAATGATCTGATCACAGGGTTCCTGTGATTTGCGTCTCTATTCCCTGGGAGTGGGAATATTAATTGCATCTGACACCCACATAGAACCCCTTCCCTTCCCCAATCCATCCTTGAGGAACTTTTATGGCTGCTGATTGGCAAAACAGAATCTATACGGATAGGCTACCGATAGATATGAATACGTTCATTGATTGGAATTATCTCCATCAGGTTGCTCAAGGGGACGAAGCATTTGCGCTGGAACTTCTCGCTTTGTTCGTAGAAGATAACCAACCTTATGTAGACCGGGCAAAACAGGCTGTGAATGAACAGGATTTTGCACGAGTCGCTCAAACTGCCCATAAGATTAAGGGGTCCAGTGCCAATATTGGGGCTGCGACGATTCAATCACTGGCAGAAGACTTGGAACAGCAGGCACTCAATGAGCAGTCTGAGGAGATCATGTCCCTTCTCTCCCAACTAGAAGATTTCATGCGATCGATTCAATCATTTTTGGGGGTAGAGGGGATACCTGTGAGTTCAAGCGATTAGACTCTGCTTACCTGAAGATCCCTCTGATGTTTAGAGTTCTGGTTATCGACGATGACGCACCCACACGGGCATTACTGAACCGCGCCCTTCAAAACCAAGGGTATGAGGTCGCGACTGCCAATAATGGCGAAGACGGCATTGCCCTGGCGATGCAGAGCAGACCTGCCCTGATTATCTGCGATTGGATGATGCCGGGGTTGGATGGGCTGGAGGTATGCCGCCGCATTAAGAGCCATCCGGAGTTATCCACGACCTTTTTTATCCTGCTTACCTTCCGGGGAGAAACAGAAGACCGGATCAAGGGACTGGATACCGGAGCAGATGATTTTCTTTCCAAACCGATTCAAATTAGCGAACTGCGGGCAAGAGTTCGAGCCGGATTACGGTTGCATCAACTCACGCAAGATCTACAGTCTCAGAATGAGGCGTTGGAAACCCTGACCCAAAATCTGCGATCGAAAAACGAAGTCCTGAAAGACCTCACAAAAACACTACAAAGCCAAAAAGAACTGTTAGAGGCTGAATTTGCAGAGGCAACGGACTATGTACGATCGCTCCTTCCGGGTCCCTTAAAGGGGCGCGTCAAAATTAATGCTCGATTTGTACCCTCCAGTGAATTAGGGGGAGATTGCTTTGATTACTACTGGCTGGACCCAGATTACCTGGCAATTTACCTACTCGATGTCTCTGGGCACGGGTTGGGAGCCGCCCTTCCTTCCGTCTTTGTTCTGAATTTACTCCGTTCCCAATCCCTACCGGGAATTAATTTTTACCAACCCAGCCAGGTTCTCAGGGCACTGAATGAAACCTTTCAGATGACTCAGCAGAATCAGCGTTATTTCACTATCTGGTATGGAGTTTATAACCGAGAAACTCACCGTCTTGTCTATGCCAGTGCGGGCCATCCTCCAGCCATTTTGTTAACAGATAGTTCGGAATTAACCCATCAAGAAACGACAGACATCAAGCGACTCAGAACACCGGGAATGCCGATCGGGATGTTACCCAACACCAAATATGTAGATGCCTACTGTACTCTGCCTGATCAAAGTACCCTCTATGTATTCAGTGATGGTATTTATGAAACCTTAGAATCAGAGGCGGGAAGCTGGGGACTGGAACACCTGATTGAGATTTTGAAAAGTCAGCACCAGCGGAATATCGATTTAGACCAATTGGTTAGCACGATTCAATCACTGAATGTCAATCAATCCTTTAACGATGATGTATCGTTGCTCCAGATTAGTTTTGATGTCAATGCCACAGATAGTTGAAACCGGATGGTTGAAATGCGAAGTGGCAACGAATAGAAACGGATAGAGTTTGGACAATCAGGGATTGTTCAAATCATCATTAGACCTGTTTGCCAGAATAATATTAGCTAGAAAAATTCACTGGGATTTGGACAAAACAACCTGATTGAATTCTGCTTGATTGGCAAACATGTCAAAGATCCGGTTCATGCTTGTGAGTTCAAACAACATCTTGACCTGTTCATTAATAGAACAAATAAATAATTTTTTCCCAGCCGCTTTCACAGACTTTAAGGTGATGACCAGTTTTCCTAAACCAGAACTGTCCATAAAAGTCACTTTTTCCAGGTCTAACAAAATAATGTCTGCTCCCTGGTCGATAAGCTGGCTAACATCCCGACGGAGTTGATCCCCTGCCGTACCGTCTATGATTCCAGCGGGGTGAATGACTTTAACATTAGAACTCATAATTTATAAAAACATGTGTTATCGGGTCGAACTTCGTCCATATTATCGTCAATTTAAGCGACCTCTTACCTCAAATCATGGAGTCTGGACCCATCGCCAGGGAATTATTATCAAACTAACAAATCCCACAGGAAAGGTAGGATTTGCTGAAATTGCTCCTCTTCCCTGGTTTGGTTCTGAGAGCTTTGAGGAAGCATGGCAATTTTGCCAAACCCTCACTCCTTTGCTTTATTCTCATCAGATTTTAACCATTCCGGATTCTCTACCAGCTTGCCAGTTTGGGCTAGAGTCTGCCTATGAAGCAGCCGAAAATCCACATCCTTCTTTGCCCCAGGCTTTGCCGCTTCAGAGTGCGCTGCTTCCCACCGGACCCCATGCCCTCCAGTTCTGGCGATCGTTCTTTGATCAGGGCCACCGGACCTTTAAAGTCAAGATTGGGGTGGCACCCCTGGAGGAAGAAATCGGGCGGGTGCAGCAGTTGCTTCAAGCGTTTCCCCCCCATTGTTTGCTGCGACTCGATGCCAATGGAGGGCTAACACCTTCCCAGGCGAGGATCTGGTTGGAAGTGTGCGATCGCCTTGATCCACCCCAGATAGAATTTTTGGAGCAACCCCTTCCCGTCGCTCACTTTGATACCATGCTGGATCTCAGCCATCAGTTCAGAACCTTGTTAGCCCTGGATGAATCTGTTGCCAATTTGAAGCACCTCCAAACCTTTTATCAGCAAGGATGGCGGGATGTATTTGTGATCAAACCTGCGATCATCGGGTCTCCCCGTCGGTTACGGGAATTTTGCCAGCAGAATGGGATTGATGCAGTGTTTTCTTCTGTGCTAGAAACGGCGATCGGGCAACGGGCAGGGCTGCGATTGGCAGCAGAACTTTCTCAACGGGTTCCCGGATATGGGGTAAATCACTGGTTTGAACCCGATGGACTGGGGAACACAGATGATTTTGAGCAAGTATGGCAACGGCTTTAGCGGTATGGACTCAACGGCAAGGGGAAGACTGGCTGATCGGTCAGGATAGCCGAGTATGGGAATCCCAGGTACGAGATTATCTAGCTCAGTTGAGAACTACGTCCCAAGATCGGGTGTTGCTGGTGGAGCGCCATCCCCTGCGCTTTCTGGCAGGATTTTTGGCGGCCTGTCTGGCTGACCGTCCCGTGTTTCTGGGCAATCCTGACTGGGGCGATCGAGAGTGGGAACAGGTCCGGGCGATCGTTCAACCGACTCTCATTTGGGGCGATTCACCCATTCAGCCTTGCGAACCCGCTTCAATAGAGCCGATAACAGCCCGGATCATGATCCCGACGGGAGGAACGTCTGGGCAACTCCGCTTCGCAATGCATACCTGGGAGACACTCACCGCTTCTGTAGAGGGTTTCAGACAATATTTTCAGCTTGATCAAGTCCATTCCTGCTGTACCTTGCCCCTGTACCATGTCAGTGGTCTGATGCAATTTTTGCGATCGTTCACATCCGGCGGTCGATTGGCGATCGTCCCCTTTCGCAGTCTCGAAACAGGCCAGCCCATCCCCATCCATCCCGAAGAATCCTGTCTTTCCCTAGTGCCGACCCAACTCCAGCGCTTACTCGATCGACCCGATCTGGCCGCGTGGCTGGCTCGGTTCGCGATTGTGCTGCTGGGAGGCGCTCCCGCCTGGGACTCTCTCCTCGATCGAGCCAGAGATCGACAGATTCGGTTGGCTCCCACCTATGGAATGACGGAAACGGCCTCTCAAGTCGTCACCCTCAAACCAGAGATGTTTCTGGCAGGGAAACCGGGAAGTGGTCAAGTGCTTCCCCATGCCCAGGTGATTGTTCGCGGATCTCAAGGAGAACCGCTACCTGATAACCAGATGGGGACGATCGCCATCCAAGCCCAATCCCTCACGCTGGGTTACTATCCCCAGCCCTTTCCCAGCCCTGAGTTTCTGACGGATGATCTGGGTTATTTTGATTTGGAAGGCATTCTACACCTGATAGGCCGAGCCAGCACCAAGATCATCACGGGCGGGGAGAATGTCTTTCCGGCAGAGGTCGAAGCAGCGATTCGGGCGACGGGCATGGTGCGGGATGTAAAGGTTTTGGGGGTGCTTGATCCTCTTTGGGGACAAGCGGTAACGGCTCTCTATGTTCCCCAAAGTTCAGAGGTGTCAGTTGATAGTTTGAAAAGGGCGATCGGCTCTCAACTTGTTAAATTCAAGCATCCCAAACACTGGGTCGCCGTTTCAGAAATTCCCCGCAACGCTCAGGGCAAACTCAACGAAGTGCAGGTGAAGGCGATCGTCCAGGAATTCCTTCATCCCAGTTCTTTCCCCTAAAGATTAAACTTAAAGTTCGTGTGCTTGTCCTGGTGCTGCCGTGCAACCCTTCGACTTTACAACCCTCACTGCTGTCTGTCACGAACTCCGGGCCAACTGGCTTCCGGCTCGGCTCGAATTGGCGTACCAGCGCGATCGTCACACCCTGGCTCTGGCCCTGCGAACCCTGAAGAAGCGCGATTGGCTATCGATTTGTTGGCATCCCCAGGCAGCCCACCTCTGTATCGGCGATGCTCCACCCCGCACTCCCGACACCTTCACCTTTAGCCAACAACTTCAGCATCAATTGGGGGGACTGGCGTTAGTGGCGATCGTTCCCCTGGCCCCCTGGGAGCGTGCCCTGGATTTCCAGTTTGCCCGTCGTCCGGGAGATACCATTCTCTGGCATCTCTATCTGGAATTGATGGGCAAGTACAGTAATGTCATTCTGGCGAATGCGGACAATCAGATTGTTACGGCGGCCCATCAAGTGAGCAGCCAACAGTCCAGTGTCCGCCCCATTCAAACCGGGCAACCCTACGATCCTCCTCCTGCCCTGACGGATGCCATTCCCGGCCTGACGGAATCTCAGGAACGCTGGCAGGAGAGGATTGGTCTGATTCCGGGACCGATCGCCCGCAATTTTCTCAAGAACTACCGGGGGTTAAGTTCGGCTCAGGCTCAGGCGATCGTGCAGCGGGCCGGATTGCAGCCCGACCAATCCACAGACACCCTGCAACCAGAAGAATGGACTCGCCTATTTCAGATCTGGCAAGAATGGTTGCGGGCACTGGAGCAGGAGCAGTTTCAACCCGGTTTCACAGAACGGGGCTACAGCGTGTTGGGATGGGGAGTGATTCAACCAACTCCCAATACTCAAATCTTGATCCATCAGTATTATCAAGGTGAACTCGATCGTCAGAAGTTTGTGCAACTGCATCACCAACTCGGTCAAAAGCTTAAATCTCTCCTTAAGAAATTGCAGGACAAGGGCCGCACTTTTCAGGAGCGGTTGCAACAGTCCGACCAGGCCGATCAGTATCGGGAACAGGCGGATTTACTGATGGCCCACCTGCACGAGTGGGAAGTTGGGATGAAGGCGATCGTCCTGGCGGATTTTCAGACAGGAGATCCCGTCAAGATTCCTCTGGAACCCGAAAAGAATGCAGTTCAGAATGCCCAGGCACTCTACAAGCGTCACCAAAAACTCAAACGCTCTCGCGCAGCAGTGCAGCCCTTACTGGAAGAGGTGGACAAGGAGATTCACTATCTAGAACAAGTGGAATCTTCCCTGATTCAACTTGAGATTTATCGCACCCAAGAGGATCTGGTCGCTCTGGAAGAAATTCAGGATGAGTTGATTCAGCAGGGATATCTGGAAGACCCGGAATATCGCAATCGTCCTACCCATTCCGATGGAGGAACCAATTTCTACCGTTACCAGACCCCCAGCGGTTTTGAGATTCTGATTGGGCGCAACAATCGCCAAAATGACCAACTCACCTTTCGACTTGCGGGGGATTACGACCTCTGGTTCCACACTCAAGAGATTCCCGGTAGTCATGTGTTGCTGCGAGTGACACCGGGGTCTGTTCCAGAGGCGATCGACTTCCAGGTAGCGGCGGATTTGAGCGCTTACTATAGCCGTGCCCGTCTCAGTGATCAGGCTCCTGTGGTTTATACAGAACCACGCCATGTCTATAAACCAAGGGGAGCGAAACCAGGGATGGCGATCTATAAACAGGAACGGGTGATCTGGGGCAACCCCCATCGGGGAGAAGCCTATCTCGCGAAATATACGCTTTCCCCCGGCAAAACTTCATGATTTCTTGACTTTTCTTGCATATCATCCGCTTTTTGGGTGAAATCCTGGTGACAAATGTAAAAGTGTGTGACGAATCGATTGTCTTTGTTGTTACAATTTCCCTTGGAGATGGGAACACTAATCCTATACCTGCTGCAAGTGTGGGAACGCGCAGTTAGGTTTCCTCCAATAAGAGAAGACAACGTAGTTCAAATCGTTGCGCCAGCTTTGTTCAGAGAAGCTGGCCTTTTTTTTGCCCTTTTTTCCTTACCTGTTTACCCTCTTCGGGTGCATCCCACTTTTGCAAAGTCGCCCCC
>JANRKG010000366.1:0-4229 GCA_033763635.1 Leptolyngbyaceae cyanobacterium bins.59 | reverse complement strand
CTGCGGACCCCCTTAAATGCGATGTTGGGCTGGGCACAAACCTTGCAAACCCGTGATTTTAATGAAACCACTCGTCGTCGTGGCCTGGAAACCATTGAACGCAATGCCCGTCTGCAAGCCCAACTGATCGACGATATTCTCGACTTCTCGCGCATCATTCGAGGCCAACTGAGGCTCCACCTACAGTCAGTTCACCTCATGCAGGTGGTAGAGGCTGCGATCTCGTCCGTTCGCCCAGCAGCGGAAGCGAAACATATCAAACTGCTCACGCTGTTTACCGCCCAAGATCCACAAATTTTAGGAGACCCCAATCGCCTACAACAAATTCTCTGGAATCTCCTGTCCAACGCCGTGAAATTCACGCCCGAATCGGGCAATGTGACAATTCACCTGGAGGAAGCGGATTCACGGGTTCAAATCCGGGTTGTCGATACGGGAATTGGAATTAGCCCAGATTTTTTGCCCTATGTTTTTGAGCATTTCCGACAGGCAGACAGTTCTACGACCCGTTCTCATGGGGGGTTAGGGCTGGGCTTGGCGATCGTCCGGCAACTGGTAGAACTTCAGGGCGGAACGGTGTATGCCGAAAGCCTGGGAGAAGGGTTAGGTGCAACCTTTACGATCATCTTTCCGCTTCTAACAGGTAATCCTCTTCCCCTGGATGTTCCGCTCGTGCGATCGGATACTTCTTCTTTGTCCGGTTGATCTCCTCCTTCGCTTACAATTTTTGAATGGAAAAGGGGTGATAGGTCATGGGTAACAGGTCATTGTTTGGAACAGTCCAATGACCCCTTCCCACTTCCCTATCACCCCTTCCCGTTGACTTGCCTAAAATTATTTTTACGGATTCATCAATTCAGAGGTCTACCATGTCAATAGCAGGAGTGCAACCCAAACTGATCATTCATGGCGGAGCGGGTAGCTCCCTGAAGGGGAAGGGTGGGGTGGAAGCGGTTCGTCAAACCCTGTTTAAGGTGGTGGAAGCGGTTTATGCCCAATTATTAGAGGGCACTTCTGCGCGGGAAGCGGTGATCTACGGCTGCCAATTGTTGGAGGATGAACCTCGATTCAATGCAGGAACTGGATCGGTGCTGCAATCAGACGGTCAAATTCGGATGAGTGCCTCTTTGATGGATGGGAGCGCCCAGCGCTTTAGTGTGGTAATCAATGTTTCCCGGATTCAAAACCCGATCGCCCTGGCCCGTGCTTTACAGGAATCGCCCGATCGCGTCCTGTCTGATACGGGTGCAGCAGAACTGGTTCGTGAACTGCAACTTCCGGTCTACAACCCTCTGACGGAAACCCGATTGCTGGAATGGATGGAGGAACGCCAGGAGAACTTTACGAAGCGGATGGCGGGAGTTGTTGCCGAGAAAGAGATGGCAGAAGAAGCCATTCGCCATCTGGAAGCAAGTCAACCCGGAGTGGGGACGATTGGTGTAGTTGTCCTTGACCAAGAGGGCAACCTGGCTGCGGGAACATCCACAGGCGGGAAGGGCTTTGAGCGCATTGGACGGGTGAGTGATTCCGCCATGCCCGCAGGAAATTATGCTAATGGCAACGCGGCCATTAGTTGTACGGGGATTGGAGAAGACATTATTGATGAATGTTTAGCTGCTCGAATTGTGGTACGGGTGACGGATGGAATGACGTTGGAGACGGCTTTTGAGAAGTCTTTCAAAGAAGCTCAAAGCCATCACCGGGATTTAGGGGCGATCGGTCTCGATCGTCAGGGACGAATTGCCTGGGGAAAAACCAGTGAAGTTCTGCTAGCTGCCTATCATACGGGCGATCGGATGGGCGATACCCTGGAACTGGAAGAAGGTTTGGTGGTGATAGCGGTCTAATCCTTTTCCAAAACTTTTTGATCGGTCTCTACCTTCATGGAACCGTAGGGATGTAGCTTTTCCTGAAGATCGATGATCACTTGAACCCCACAGGCGAACGCGATGACCAGGCACAGGGCGAGGGGACTGAGGGCTTCCCCAGAAAAAGCGATTGCCAGCACAAAAGCAGCGGCTCCTAAACGGTAGGCTGCCAGAATCCGGCGACGCTTAGAAGACCCCAGAGAACAGGTGATCAGGTGCAGTCCCGCGAGGGCTAGGAGACAGAGAATCACTGAACCGCAAAAAAGCCATCGATCGCCCGGTGGCACCCAATCCTTTCCCTTATCGAGTACTAGATGTTCAACCCCAACTCCGACTCCCGCCAACCCAATGACGAGGGGAAGATGGGTGTATAGCCAAACCAGACCGATACTCACACCACCGGAGCGAATGGCTTTTAACGGGGAACCATCGACCGTTTCAAAATAAAGCCACCAGAGGGTAAAGGCAACTCCCATGCCTAAAATGGCTGTGACGGCTGATGAAACATCCCAATTCCGTTCAGAGACTCCCCGCACCACTGCCAGAATTGACTCTCCTAGCACAATAATCGTAAACAATCCCATCCGTTCAGGGAGGTGTTCGGTATGGGGGGGAATTTCAGCGACTAATCGGCTGCCCATGCGGGGGGTTGCCAAGTCAATGATCATCCCGATGACCCAGAGGGTAAATCGCCAGGGAATGGGGACGAAGACAGAAATCACCCACAAGAGAACCGAACACCCAAAGCCAACGGTATAGAGTTTAGCCATCGGACGGGCGATCGGAATGTAGTAGGCTGCCCGGATGTATTCGACGATCGTGACTACCCTCACCGCTGCGTAAGACAGGGCATAGCCAATGGAACTTTCCCCCAGACCGTGATGGACGTTCACGGCTAACACAACCAGCAACACCATTTGGAGAAGCGTTAGCAGCCGATGGCCTAAATCTTGATCACAGTCAAATCGACTGGCATAAAAAGTTGCCCCCACCCAGGACCACCAAACTGGAATAAATAATAAGGCAAACTCTGAATAGCCTTCCAAAGAAACATTTTGGCTAAGGCTATAGGCCAATTCAGAGATCGCTGCTACGAATACCAGATCGAAGAACAATTCCAGCCAGGTGGCATGGCGGTGTTCCTCTTCCCGATCTTCCCCAACTCGGAGTTGGGGAGGTTGCCACAGCGTTTGGGTCATGGTTGAGGCTCCCGGTGTATTGTTTCCATTTTTCCTCAAGGCGGGAAATCCGCCCTGATCCGATCGTCCCTTGATAGTACAGGCTAGCTACACTGAAGAGGATAGCCAAACAGCAGATTGTTTCGGTTTTTCATCCCAGTCGGAAGTCACGATCGGACTGACAACCGGAACAATTCAAATATTTTTAATGAAAGGACCACTACCTCAATGGCGATTAAAAATCAAGAGCGCCCACCGCGCTCCCGGCTCATTGGCAATATTCTGCTGTCTTTGTCCGGCTTGTTTCTGATAGTGAATCTCTTTTTACCCCAATTGTTTGGTGGCTCGATTCCTCGTGTTCCCTACAGCCTGTTTATCCACCAGGTTCAAGAAGGGGAAGTGGTACGGGCTTCCGTTGGGCAAAATGAAATTCGTTATCAGCTCAAGGGCGAAGAAAATCAGCCCGGTCAAGTTTTATCAACGACTCCTATTTTTGATCTCCAACTTCCGAACCTACTGGAGCAGCAGGGGGTTGAATTTGCTGCAACGCCTCCGCCTCGCAATGGTTGGTTTACCAGCCTCCTGGGTTGGGTGATTCCTCCCCTGATTTTTATTGCTATCTGGCAATTTTTCATTGGTCGTGGCGGTGGCCCTCAGGGTGCGCTCTCGATCGGGAAGAGTCGGGCTAAGGTGTATGTCGAAAATGAAGCAACCCGGATCACCTTTGCCGATGTAGCTGGGGTGGAAGAAGCTAAGACGGAACTGGTGGAAATCGTCGATTTCCTCAAGACTCCCGATCGCTTCCTAAAGATGGGGGCCAAAATTCCCAAAGGGGTGCTGCTGATTGGGCCTCCGGGAACGGGGAAAACCCTGTTAGCCAAAGCGGTGGCTGGAGAAGCAGGAGTACCCTTCTTCAGCATCTCTGGCTCTGAGTTTGTGGAATTGTTTGTCGGGGTTGGGTCTTCGCGGGTCCGAGACCTTTTTGAACAGGCGAAGAAACAAGCTCCCTGTATCATCTTTATTGATGAATTGGATGCGATCGGGAAGTCTCGTGCCTCTGGAGCCTTCTATGGCGGCAACGATGAGCGGGAACAAACCCTCAACCAGTTGTTGACCGAGATGGATGGATTTGCGGCGGGCGGTGCGACGGTCATTGTACTGGCTGCAACGAACCGCCCCGAAT
>JANRKG010000365.1:0-4859 GCA_033763635.1 Leptolyngbyaceae cyanobacterium bins.59 | reverse complement strand
CTCGTCATCTGCCTCAATGGCCTCAACTTGAATCAATGGCACTGCCAGAGTATCCCCCTCCCACTCAATCTCCACAAACATCTCCTGCTCGCATTCATCCTGAGGTGCCATATCCACCACCTCCACAGTTGCCCCTTCTTTCAAGGGAGAGATACGTCTCTTACTGGCACACTGTGCTGTAAAGGGAAACTGCATTGTGTCCTGCAAGTAGTAGTACCAGCCCATTGCCTGCTCTTCTGGACCATAGGCATCCACCACAATTTCCATCGTGATGCGATCTTCACGCTCCTCATCCCGGCTTACTTTTGCCATCACAGCACCCTCATAGACTACAAAGTGCTACACCTGGATTAACCGTTAACGACCTTTCCCCAAGTCAGCATAAATGTAAGTCTCAACCCCCAACATAATGAGAAGTAAAAGTTCTACCCAGGAGAGAATCGTTACCCCGATCGGTGGGTTAGGAACTAGAAACCAGAACGCCCCCAGAGCAATCAACCCCGAAACGACAAACGTAATTTCGTCCACAATCAACTGCTGAATCTTGCGGCGCTTACGGTGTTTGTCGTCCCGGTGGGCAATCTCCCATCCAAAGAGGGTCTCCAGATCGTCGTAGCCCGTATGCTGCTTCACCCTATCAACAAGCTTATAGCGAATGTACCTGCCGATCGCCGAAATCTTCTCATCATTGACCAAGTAGGTCCAGCCCAAAATTAGGCAAACCCAGGGAACCACCAGTAAGGCATAGTAGTTGCTTGCATTAGAAACCGCAAACGAGATAATCGTGGCAAACAAACCCAGCGTTACGTAGAGTAGATTGTCCCGGAAGCCAATGCGTTGAGCCTGCTCAGACTTGAGCTTGTCATATTCCTTAAGGAAAATTTCAAGAATTTGATTCTTGTCACTCATGGCAGTTCCCAGTTCCTCAAACACTGTCTTTATTGTGGCTGATGCAAAGCCATCCCTCAGCAAACCAAAGAAATTCTCTAAGCTATGGGCAATTCGAGATTGAGCAGCCAAAATAGTGGATATTCAGGTTGCCTGAAGGATTAGCCTATGCCTTGCGCGGTGATACTAACTGCTTTACCCGTTGAATATTCGGCTGTCCGTACTCATCTCATAGATCTCCAAGAGGAAACGCATCCTCAGGGAACAATTTACGAGCGCGGGAAGTTTGCAGAGAACGGTCAAGAATGGGAAGTTGGGATTGCTGAGGTAGGAGCCGGGAACGCAGGGGCAGCCGTCGAAGCAGAACGGGCGATCGCTTACTTCAACCCGGATGTTGTTCTTTTTGTTGGGGTTGCCGGAGGAATCAAGGATGTAGCGATCGGTGATGTTGTGGCATCTACCAAGATCTATGGATATGAATCTGGTAAAGCCGAACAGAGATTTAAGCCCAGACCGGAGATTGGCTTACCTGCCTACAGTTTGGAACAACGTGCTAGAGCTGAAGCAAGAAAAGGTGAGTGGTTACAGCGACTAGCGACTATACCTGAGCTAAGACCTCGTGTTTTTGTGGCCCCGATCGCGGCAGGTGAGAGAGTGATCGCCTCGACCCAATCAGAAATTTTTCAATTTTTGCAGTCGAACTATGGAGATGCGATCGCTGTTGAGATGGAAGGTCTGGGTTTTCTGGAGGCAACACGAGCGAACCAACGGGTGTCGGCAATGGTAATTCGGGGCATCTCAGACTTGATTGATGGTAAAGAGAAGTCAGATAAGGCGGGTTCTCAGGAGACTGCCTCACGCCACGCCAGCGCATTTGCCTGTGAGATACTTGCAAAACTTTCTCTGGTTTTCATTGAAAACAAAAGGGAAAGTTTTGATAAGTTTATCTTAGACCTCAACCAATTAGAGTTCTTCGATGAGTTGAGCCAAAACAATCCTTGTGGTGACAATCAACACCGTACTGATACTTATGTTACTCGCGGCAGAATTATAGATTGTAATTGTCTTTCAACCCAGGATATTGATGAAGTAACTGTTATTCTTACATTGGAGTGGGATAGTGAACGACATAGCTATTGGAGAGGAATTCCAAGACTTGCTCAGCCTGAGCGAAGGAGAGATTATGGTAAGTATATTTTTAAGGTTAGATTTTATGAGTCTAATTTTACTTTAAAGAATAGCGATTCTGAATGGATGGTATTTGATAAGGATGCCTCTTTGCAAAAAGCTTTAGACTCTAATCATCATTCTCCAAAATATGCTTTAATTGCTCTGAGAAAAAAGATTAATGAATTAATTAATTTAATCGGGTAAACCACTAGCTCTGCTGAGGGAATCCGCAAGTTTAACAGTTTCGGAAGTCTAGGAGAGAGTCACTTCAACGCGACTAATGGTGAGTTGGTGTTTGATGGGTGCCTTGAATTTGAAGTTCAATCAACCGGAAAAAGACCGACCGGAGATTGAAAAGCACATCAAAACCTACGATGATGCGATGGGCAAAGCCATCAATGTCTACTTCCCCTTCCTTGATGTCCATCCAAACCACAAAGAACCCTTTCGCACCAATGCCCGTTTGGATGAAACCTTTGACCAGATTGGGCTGTTCAGTCGCGATCGCCGATTGCCCCTCATCAAAGAAGGAAAGTTGATGGGGAAAAACCAGCGAGGTCCAGACTACGGCGTATTCAACTTTGTTGAACTGTTTCGGGAAGCTATGGGAATTGCGCCGTTGAAAGAGCTGTCAACGGAAGCCCGAAAAGCGTTCTATGCGAAATTTGAGCATGAGGTCAGCGATCATCTCCCCCTGTGGCTGCGGTTGCCTTTACCGGATACTTAAAATATCGAAATTACATCTGTCTAATCCAGTAATAGAGTAAATTGCCGCTTTTCTGGGAGTAGAATAGTTGGGATGTACCATCTGCCAGACTACTGCTACCTTCCTCCATGACCGATCATGACCACCTGTTCAAGGAACTGCTGAGTGAATTCTTTCCAGAATTCATTGATCTGTTTTTTCCACAGGTTTCAGCCTATCTCGATCGCACGTCAGTGTCCTTTGAGCCGCAGGAACTCTTCGCTGACCTGACGGAAGGGGAAACCTATGAAACTGACCTGATCGCAAAAGTCAAATTCCTCGAACAATCGTCCTATTTCATCGTTCACGTAGAACATCAGGGCAGGTTTGAACAAAACTTTGACCGAAGAATGTTCAACTATTTTGCCCAGTTGCATCGAGTTTATGGGTTGCCCGTCTACCCGATCGTCATTTTCTCCCATCGTAGTCCCCGAACTCCAGGCGATCGAACTTACGCCGTCAATTTTCCGGATTGGGAGGTGCTGCGATTCAACTACCGGGCGATTCGGCTTAACCACCTCAACTGGCAGGAATTCGTCGATCAACCGAATCCAGTTGCCAGCGCGTTTATGGCAAAGATGAAAATCAGGCGGCAGGAGCGTCCCCAGGCGAAGTTGGCTTGTTTGCGTTCTCTTGCCCGATTGCGACTGAATCCAGTTCAAAACCAGATCGTCTCTGGCTTTATTGACGTTTATTTGCGGTTGCAACCGGAGGAGAATCAAATTCTCCAGGAGCAACTTGATAAAATTGACCCAGGAGAGAGAGGGGAAATTATGCAGATTGTCACAAGTTGGATGGAACAGGGGCTTCAGCAGGGGCTTCAGCAGGGACTCGAACAGGGGCTTCAGCAGGGACTTCAACAGGGACTCGAACAGGGGAGAGAACGAGAAGTTGCCCTGATATTGCGGATTCTGAGCAGTCAGTTGGGTGGAACGGTATCAACCGAGTTAGCCAGCGTGATTTCAACCCTGTCGTTTGAGCAACTCGATGAGTTGGGGATTGCCCTACCAGGTTTTACCTCAGAAGCTGATTTGAGGACCTGGTTGCAGAGCCGCCGTCTTTGCTAGAGGTGCGATCGTCGTTCTAAATCTGAACATCAACAGTGGATTCCTTCTACCGCTCAGGTTGGTGCCCTTGCAGTTTAGTTTTGAGGTGCAGCAGCCCTTACGATCGAATGTGCCGAACTGAGGGATGCGGAGTAATTGATTGGGAGGGCACTGGCTGGCAATCCTCCTGAGGATATTGCCGACGAACTCCGCGACCTACTGCTGGAAGAAGTGTATTCTCACCGTCAGCCGATCGGTCGCCCAAAAACTATCCGGACTCATCGTCCTCATTAAGTGATTGTAAAATATTGCAAACAATCGAATTCAACAACACCAATGCCAAAATCCAAAACCTTTGAAGAACAATATCCAACCATTCATCGATTTGTTGAAGAAATTGGTTCGATCGAGATTGGGCAGCATGAAATGATCTCTTCTTTTGTTCGAGCGTATGATTTTGGTGGAAATGTTTACGAAGGAAAAGATAGCTATCCCAGTGTGGAAGCAGCACTTCAGGATCTAGAAGCAGGGATTAAAGCCTATCTGGATGAGAACGGCATTTAGCATCAGCCCCAAAACACCCTACAACGATTGGTTCAATCGGTGAAAAGTTGGGTTTAGCCTGTGGCAATGTCTTGTGTTCCAGGTAGTGAAGCAGTTCAGCCGCCGTTGTGTCCGATACCCATGACTGAGACTTTGTGCGATCGAAGGTGCATCTAACCTTTAAAGATAGAACCACCATTGGCTATGGAGAAATCTAATGGGAGTGGACCATTTATTGTTATGAATGCAGATGGGCAGTGCCATTATGGTAGTTTCATCGGTTGGATTCATGCTGAGGGGCTTCGTCGGATTTTGGCAGCAATGCATCAGAATTCTGCCCACATCTGTACGTGAGCACAACAATTCTTTACGCGATTTTCTTGGGTGTAAATTGGGTGTAACGGATTTTTAGAAGCCTTGAAATCCTTGCTGTGACAGAACTCTTATTCAGCTTCCCAAGCTGAATG
>JANRKG010000364.1:0-17309 GCA_033763635.1 Leptolyngbyaceae cyanobacterium bins.59 | reverse complement strand
AACAGGGTCCTCCAGCAAGCTTTCCAGAGCAGGCCGTGCCTCAGAGCTCCCTAATAACCCAAGGGCTTTGGCAGTCCGAAAACGAACCTGCCAGTCGGGATGGGAAATATAAGGTATCAGTAAGGGTACTGCCCGTGGATCTCCCAATTCCCCCAGCGCACCGATCGCTGCTGCTTGAATTAAATCCACTGTGGAATTCAGAGCATCCTCCAGAAGAGTGAAAGATCTTCTATCCCCCAATTCCCCCAGGGCAGCGACAATACTAAATTTCACAAGCCACTCTGAGGTCGTTTCATAAACTTGCTTCAAATCGTCAAAGGCTTCCGTGAGTTTCAAGGCACCAATCGAGTCTGCTGCGGCAGCCTGAACGTCAGATTCTGAATCTTGAAGCAGGCAATCACGAAGCAATTTCAGGGACACTTCACGATTTTGATGCCCCAGGCTAGAGAACTGACTCACAGCAGCATAGCGGACCCGAACATTGCGATCAGCGGCAGCTTGCTGAATGAGTTCAAAAGCAGTTGCTTGTTCAAGTTGTCGAATTTGGTTGACAGCCCGGAGCCGATCGCCAAAGTCGTCAGAGGCCAGTAATTGACTGACGGATTCAGGAGAAACACTCATTTCTTAAAGTCCTATTTTGATGAAGATGAACGGTTTATGAAGAAACAGTCAGGTTTGTTGGAGACGTTCCTACGGAACGTCTCGGTAAAAATTGGGTGAAAAAATAGAGAGGATTGTTATTCCTGATTCGCCATTGCCCGCACGATATCCCCTTGAGTCACGATTCCCACAATCTTCCCATCTCCATCCAGAACAGGAAGACGGCGAATGTGGTGTTCGTGCATCAGTTGGGCAGCTTCGCGAACGGGGCGATCGGGAGCAATCGTGATGAGATCTTCGCGAGTCATGACCTCTCCGACCGTTTGCCCCAGAGCTTTGTGAATTTCCCGCTCGTAGCGGGCTGGGTTTTCTAGAAAAATGACACTATCCAATAGCATCACGTAGGCCGGAGGGGAAGCGCCCGTCTCCTGCCACATCAAATCAGTTTCCGAAAGAATACCGACCAGCTTCCCCGCTTCATCCAGGACGGGTAACCCACTGATCCGCTGGGTTGCCAGAGTTTGAATCGCTTCCTTTAAAGGCGTATCGGGCCGCACCGTTACTAAGGTACGGCTCATGATGTCAGCGACAGTATTAGGCATAATCACTTAAGTTTACGAGGGTTCTCTGGCCTCATTGTAGGGAACTGAGGGGAGCGTCCGATCGGTATCTGAAGGAAGATTCACAGGATTTTACAGTCCTACCCCTCCAGACAATCCCTCTGGGGATCACGGCATCGTGGCTGAACCGTTGCTGCCCTGAAGGACATCCCGTGCCGAAATTCCTTCACTTTGGCTACCAAAGTACCAGAGCGTCGCCGCTGCCTCCGCACGGGTCACTCCCCTTTTGGGTTGAAACAGAGTGGTAAAACCCAAAACCCGTCGAATATTCGAGAGATCCCCATTCTGGTAATCTGCCAGCACCGATCGCAGCGATCGGGGATCGATACGACCTGCATCCTGAAATCCCCAGGTTTGCTTAATCGCATCGACCGTTGCATTCGGAAGCGCCTGTCGCGAATCCAGAGGCACCTTCCAGAGCAGCAGCGTTTCCCGTGTGAGGGGAGCATTCGGTCGGAAGAGGGTTCCAGCGGCATCCCCAGAAATGCCACTGGGAATAATCCCCGCTTCTGCCAATCCCTGAATATAAGGAAAATCAGGGTCCGATCGGGGGACATCCTTAAAAGCAGGTTGGGCATCCTCCGTCCCCAGGCGAATTTGTTGGGCAGGGCGATCGCCATAGAGACGGTTATTTGCCAGAACCAGCCAACGGGCATACTCACGGCGGGTCGTAATCTGATTTGGATTCAAGGTTGTATTCCCCGCAGCCGTCCCAGCTTTCCCTTGAGGCGATCGAATCTCCAGCACCCCTAACGCCGCCAAGTCTTGAATCGACGGACGAAAAGTTTGGGGAACTTTATTCAAATCAGTAAACAGTTGGGGAGACAAGGCCGCCCCCAAATCATTACCCGAAGCAGTACTCGTAACTGCATTGGTTGAGATGACCGCTTCATCAGGAAGAGTGCCCCCAACCTCAAAGGAAGCTTCAGCCCCGGTTTCTGCTGCATTTTCCTCTGCATTCAGGGGTTGGGATTGAATCAAAAGTTGACTCGCAGTGGGTTGTGGACTTGCCCCATCGGGAGCAGGTTGACCATTAATGGCGATCGTCACTTCTAATCCATCCAGACGGGCCACAAAAGCCCCCTGATTATCATCCGTCGGTCGGCTCAGAATTTCCCAACCCCGTTCTGTCAATGCTTGTTGATAAAAGCTCTGAAGTCGGAAAGCGGGGTCCGGGCTGGTCCACCGAGTTGCAATCAGGCTATCCGGGCTATCTCCCGTCACCTGCTGAAGTTGAGCATTCGGGTACAGGGGAATCTGAGGTGGATAGTTGGCAGGGAGTTGAGCGATCCCAGGGCTTCCTGCCGGACCTTGACCAAAGGGATTCGGGTTGGTTTCCAGACGGGGATCAGCCGCCAACGATCGTTCCGCTGCGTCGCCCAGCCGACTATTACTACAGGCGGTCAGGGCCAATAGTGCAACGAGTGACAGAATGAGCGATCGTTGCATCGACCTACCTTGAAGCGTCCCTAAAATTTGGCGAAAACCCACAGTGATAACCCGAACCCTATCTTTTCTCTACGCTAGCGTAGATCCGTATTCTCCGAGAGTGGAATGGGATAATAGAAATGGGTAATGGGTCATCGCTCATTGGTCATCGGGAATCAAAAAGCCTGTCCTTCAAACGATTACCCATCACCCATTACCCATCACCCATTTTCAAACCATGCAAATCACCCAATATCTCCATGCTGCGCTGCTGGTTTCGGATTTGGAGAAAGCAGAGCATTTCTACGGTATCGTTCTGGGTCTGCCGAAGATTGAGCGATCGTTGAAGTTTCCGGGAGCCTGGTATCAGATCGGGCCTGTGCAGATTCATTTAATTGGGGCGGCAACAGTTCCGAGCGATCGGGTCGATGAAGAACGGTGGGGTCGCAATCGCCATCTGGCTTTTTCGGTGAAAAATCTAGATGAAGCCAAAGAACAGTTACAAGCGAACGGATTTCCAATACAAATCAGTGCCTCCGGGCGAGCCGCACTTTTTACGCAAGACCCCGATGGCAATGTCATTGAACTGAACGAAGGATGAGAATTGTTGCCTACATTTATTGTGATCCGTCCTTCGATCTATCCCCTCCGGATTTAGGAAATTGGGAGGTAGAAAGAGTCTATCGGGATCTGGGGGGTCGTCAACAGTGGCAGCAACTTCTCGTAGATTGTCGATTGGAGTCACCCGATTATGTCCTGATTCAACGGTTGGAAGCACTGGGGCGTTCCCTGGATGAGGTACACACCGCGATCGCAGCATTAGAAGCACTGGGAGTACCTCTCATAGCCCTGGAAGCGACTGCGGGAACTCCGGGCTATCTTCCAACCGAACGGGCTGCACTCTTAAAACTGTTTCAGGAAATTCAGACCCAGCAACGGAGCCAAAGAATTCGGGAGGGACATGCCCGAAATCGAGTTAAGGCGTTACCTCCCCCCGGTAGAGCACCCTACGGCTACCGTCGCGGGAAGGATCGCTATGCCCTCGATCGCGCCGCTGCTAATGTGGTCAAGGATTTCTTTGAATATTTTCTGCTGTATGGTTCGTTGCGGGGAGCCGTCCGACACCTGGAGAAGAAACACGGGAAAAAGATCTCCGCTTCCACAGGACAACGCTGGTTAACGAATCCCGTTTATCGGGGCGACCTTGCCTATCAAAACGGACAGGTGATCCCCAATACCCATGTCGCGATTATCTCCCGGGAAGAAGCCGCCCAAGTCGATCGCCTGTTGCGGCGAAACCGCCGTCTCCCCCCTCGCACCGCCAGCGCCCCCCGATCTCTGGCGGGTCTGGTGGTCTGTGATGCCTGCCAATCCTCCATGACAATCAGCCGAGTCACAACCCCTCGCGAGCGTCGGGAATATCTGTACCTGCGCCCAACCGCCTGTCCCCGCCGTCCCCGATGTTCCGCAATTGCCTACGAGCAGGTTTTGGACCAGACGATCGCAGCAATCTGTGACAACCTGCCCAAGGCAGTCGCCGGACGGAATTCCCCTGATTTATCAGCAATCAAGCAATCATTCGAGGAGACGATCACCGCAAAACAGCGCATTTTAGATCAACTACCCAGCCTGATAGACAGCAACATTTTAGACTCCGAAACAGCAGAACTCCGGGCTTACAAAGTTCGTACTGAAATCTCTGGCCTTCAAGACCGTCTGGCCCAATTGCCTCCCGTGAATCTGCTTCAAATTGCCCAAACGGTTTCAATTCCCCAGTTTTGGCTCGATCTTTCCGAAGCAGAACGACGCTTTTACTTTCGAGAGTTCCTTCGCCAGGTGCGCTTAGTTCGTCTCGCAGAAACCTGGACTGTGCAACTCGTGTTTATTTTCTAGTTGACGACCTCAGTCTCCAACAGAGAAACATGGGATAGCGTGACCATCGACGAAATCCGATTGGGTTGATGAATGGGTAATTCCACGATGAAAGTTGTCCCTTCCCCCAGTGCCGAGCAACAGTAAATGCGGCCTCGATGCGCTTCCGTCACAATATAATGGGCGATCGACAATCCTAATCCGGTCCCAATTCCCACAGGTTTGGTTGTGTAGAAGGGTTCAAACAGGTGTTCCTGCACTTCCTGGGGCATCCCCGCTCCATTGTCAGAAATCATAACCGCCACCCGATCGTCCCCCATTAACCGAGTCATCACCTCGATCTGACGATCGAGCGTCGTGCTTTTTTCTAACAGCACTTCGATCGAATTGCTGATGAGATTGAGAAAGACCTGGCTGAGTTGAGTTGGGCAACACTCAACTAGAGGAATCTCTTCAAACTGGCGAATGACTTGAATTTTTTTCTTGTACCGATTTTGTAGCAAGGTAAGAACGCTTCCCAAAATTTCATTTAAATTGGTGAACTTCATCCCCGTAGCCGCATCAGTCCGGTAGAAGTTTTCTAGATTATCAATTAGCCCACGAATCCGTTCTGTCCCCTGCCGAATGGAATGAAGAACCAATGGAAAATCTTCGAGAATAAATTCGCGATCGATCTCTTCGGCAACGGCTTGTAACTCAGGACGCTGGAGATCGGGACCCAGAGCGACTTCATACGCCGTCAGCAATCGCACCAGGTCTTCCATATAGTCTTCAATATGGGGAAGATTCCCAGCAATAAAATTCACAGGATTGCTAATTTCATGGGAGATGCCTGCAATCATTTGCCCCAACAGAGAACTTTTTTCTAACTGAATTAAATTGACCTGCATCCGTTGTAATTCGGTCAGAATTCTATCGAGGCGTTGACTTTGTTGGCCTAATTCCTGCGATCGTTGGTTAATGACCCGTTCTAGTTCTAAATTCTTTTGTTGCAGTTCCAGATTTTGTTGCTCGATCTGGTGTTGAGCCGTTAGAGTCTGGATGGATTGATTGGTTTGGAGAAAGGAACGCTGACTCAAGAGCAGGACGATCGCTGAAACGATGCCCAGTCCATGCAAAGTCCAATGAACTCCATAAAAATGAGAAGTTGTACTATCCCAAAATGTTAAAAGATGACTGAATCCACAACTCGTAAACAACCCAAGAAGAGACAGGGAAAATAATTGAATTTCTGGGGTGTGGCTCTTCCTAAGATCAGTAGAAATCATTGTAATAATTGCCAAATAACAGCCAGTAAGACTGATATTGAGTAAGGTATTCATTGATCCCCAAGGAACATGGAAATCATGCACCATCAGTGCGGGATGTAAAATCAAGGTCATTTTTATTATTAAAAAAGAAATTATTGTGGAAAATTATTGTTCTTTCTTACAAATAATTCATCTCCCCTGGGAAATGTAGGCAAGCCTTAAAAAAACTCATAAAACTTCATAATCTTCATGGGAGATTGCCGTGAGCGTATCCATTCAACAGGTCCAACCCCCTCTCGAATTTATTCCCCCTGCTTTCAACCCCGTTGTGTTGCGTCTGATGCAATTGTTAATGCCGGGATGGCAGCGGTTTGGCACTCAAATTTCTGAGATTGAGGCCGATCGCGTTGAAGTGTTGGCAGATCTCTATCAACAATTTCAGACTGGCAAAGTGCGGTTTATGATGGCCTTTCGCCATCCCAGTGTGAATGATCCCGTTGTCATGGCAAACCTGCTTTGGCAAAAAGTACCGCAGGCAGCAAGGCAGCATAAAATTCCTTTGCAAAAGCCAACTCATGCCCACTTTATTTATGATCGCGGCATTCCCCTTTGGGCAGGCCAATTTGTTGGGCCTCTTTACTCTCGTCTGGGGTGTACTCCCATTCAACGGGGCAAAATTGACCGGGCTGGTTTGAAATCCATTCGCGAATTGTTCGCCAATGGCCCGTTTCCTATGGCGGCGGCTCCTGAAGGGGCCACGAATGGTCACAATGAGGTGATTAGTCCCTTAGAACCAGGGATCGCCCAGATGGGATTCTGGTGTGCGGAAGACCTGGCGAAGGCGGGGCGATCGGAAGCAGTCTGGGTAGTGCCGATCGGAATTCAATACCGTTACGTTAATGCTCCCTGGCAGCGTATTGAGCAACTCCTGGGCCAACTGGAAGCTGAGAGCGGTCTCACCCCAACATCGATTCCCCAGATTCCCCTTCAACCGCTTCCGGGCGATCGAGAAGTCACAGTTCTTTATGCTCGCCTTTATCAACTGGGCGAACACTTGCTAACCCTTATGGAGCAATACTACAGCCAGTTCTACAACAAACCTCTGATCCCGAAAGCAAGCCCTTCCAGCGCAGGTGAACCCGATCAAGCAGCCTCTATGGAAGCGCGATCGTTTGCAAACCGTCTGCAAAACCTTTTAGATGTTGCGTTACAGGTTGCAGAAGAATACTTTGACTTGCAACCCAAAGGAAGCGTGATCGATCGCTGCCGTCGGTTGGAACAGGCCGGATGGGAGCGGATTTATCGAGAGGATATTAAAAACCTGGAAAGCCTTTCTCCTTTAGAACGGGGGTTGGCCGATCGCCTTGCAGAAGAAGCGAGTCTGCGGATGTGGCACATGCGGCTGGTCGAAAGTTTTGTGGCAGTAACCGGGAAATATGTTTTAGAAAAACCCACCGTAGAAAGATTTGCGGAAACGGCACTTTTGATTTGGGATATGATCACCCGCATTAAAGGGGGAAATCCCTTTTACAGACCCCAATTAGGTTCCCAACGAGCTTATTTAAAAATTGGTGAACCCATTTCAATCTCTGCCCGTTGGGAAACCTATCAATCTAGCCGTAGAAACGCAAAACAAGCTGTGACAGACTTAACCCAAGATATTCAAACCGCTTTTGAAGCAATGATCTTTTAACTTACAAATCATCACCCAATCATCAATTGCTAAACCATGCTCTATGCCCACTCCAACTTTGAGAGTCGGGAGAGAGCCTGATCATTATTTTTTAAAGCAATTTTTTGTTGGCTTGCCGTGAAAGAACGCTCTTCTATCTGAGTTTTTATCTGAGTTTGTGACAGAATTCTTTACACCATTTCTGATTATAAAATTGGTTTGTCAGTTCATTTACGCACCAATTAATTAACACAAACCCATCATCGACAAACCAGTTCTTCAAGGCGATTTCCCATGAGGGAAACTTGTTTTAAATGGTTATCTCTTAAGATAGAGGGCAAGTTAGGCATCTCTTGCCAGCAGTGAGAACAGAACCAATAAACGCGGTGATTGCGGGCATGCCTCAGCATCGGTTCTGAGCAACAAGGACACTTAGTCATGATTATTAAACCACCTAATTCAAAAAAAGAGACTGTCTGAAATCGATATCAAACCCTATACTATGAAGTTAAAGAAAATGGGGATCAATTTCAAGCGGTTATCTACCTATTTACTGGAGGGATCTACCCATGCTGGCATTAAGATTAGTTTCACTATCCAGAACTCTTTTGAGATGCAAAAAAGAAAAGAAAACTTAAAGTTTAAAGTGACACTGCCTTCTATCTAAGGGATAGCTTTCAGGGCAGGGAACTATCTTCAATTGAATACCCGTAAGAAATTTAAATTGTTTCAAGCAATACTTTTGAAGCCTTTTCAAGAAAAAAATAAGTTTCTATATTAAGACGAGTTACAGAAGTGAATTTAGCCAGAAATTAAACCTCTTCTCGTAAAAAACAAGAATTCACCCAAAGACTTGCTGCTGCTATCTTTTTCTCAAAAAACAGTATGTTTCTATCAAGAAATAAGTCCCAGTAGGTGAAAAATAACAGCCACCCATTGATTTTCTTTACATTCTTTTAATTATTTTTGTCGCCTTCTAAGGAGCTTTTTAGAAAAAAATTCCCCGCTGGTTTCGGCTTCGCTCAATCCGCGTTTATGCCCTGAGTGGAGTCGAAGGTCATAAACGCGGGTAAACTCTTTTCACAAAATCGCCTAAGAATTCTGCTGGCGAAGGATGAAACAACCGTTCTTTAGAGGAGCAAGCTGTCCTGATATCTCTCAGCAGTATTAATATTTTGTAATATAAGAGATAGGTTTCTTAAATATTTTTACTCATTGAGGTGGGTGTTATGTCCTACGGCTTTATCCTGCGTCGATTGGCTACGATTCTTTCCGTTGCGATCCTCACCCTCTGCCTGATAGCGGCTGTCACTGGTATTTTATTGTCGTTTTATTATGAACCCACCGCAGGCGGAGCATATCGCTCTCTTCAAGATGTAACCACTGAAATTTCCAATGGCTGGCTCGTTAGAAGTCTGCATGACATCGCTGGAAATGGCTTGATTGGGTTAGCCCTCATTCAAATGGTGGTGATGTTTCTGGGCGAAAAATTCCGGACCAGTTGGCTGACCGCCTGGATCAGTGGCATTACATTGATTTTGACCGGGATCGGTTTGGCTTGGACTTCGGTGTTGTTGGACTGGTCCCAACTAGGTTACTGGCGGTTTCGCATTGAGCTAGGGACGATCGAAGCAATTCCCTATATCGGTTCCTTCCTGCGGACCCTCGTGGCCGGGGGAGATAGCGTAGGTTCCCTCACCGTTCAACGGCTTTACACCCTGCATAGCTACATTCTGGCAATCGCCGCCGTAGTTCTGGCGATCGTGCATCTCGTCAGCTTACTGAAGCAAGAGCAAGAGGAAATTCAACGATTAGCAACCGAAGAGAACAAACAACTGTCTTCTTCAGAAGCGTAATGGGAGCGAATAATCGGTAATGGGTAAAGAGTCATGGGCTGATCAATTGCCTTCTCCTTTACAGTGATTACCGATTACCCAGTTCTTAATTCTTACTCATATCTGCAAATCGAATTTTCAAGTAATCCTCTTCCATCTTGGCTCCAGCGGGTTGGAGAGCCGCGAGAGATTGGGGCAGAACCAGATTACGGCGATGGTTGCCGATTCGGATATTCAGTTCATCCCCTGACTTGCTCAATTCAACCTGATTTTTGGGGATTCCTGGCAGGTAAACTTCGAGGCTGTATTGGCTTTGTTCCTGCACCACCCTCAGAGTTGTTTCTTTGTAGTAAACCTGAGTGGGGTCTTCCCCAGCGTACAGTGTTTCCTTGAGGCGATCGAGAGCCGCAAGCCCACACATTTCCTCAGAGTAGAGGGGCACCTCTTTGACAGGGAGCGGGCTGAAGTTATCGTGAATTTCCTGGCGATATTGCTGCTGATTTTCTTTCCAGCGTTGGAAGAAGGGATCTGTCACCTGATCGGGAATGATGCGATTGGCGATGACGAGATCCGTGCCCACGTTATAAAGGCTCAGGTAAGCATGGGCTCGGAGGGATTCTTTAATGACCATCTTTTCCGGATTTGTTACGAGCCGTACTGAGGTCTGGGAACTATCGGTCAAGACTTTTTCCAGAGCCTCAATCTGCTCATAGAACTCATAAGGCGCTTCCATCACTTCTTTATCTGGCAGAGAGAAACCAGCCAGCGGCCTAAAGATGGGTTCGAAGATAGGGCGGAGCGCCGCAGAGACATTTTGGAAAGGTTTGTAGAAGCGGCGCATGTACCATCCCGCCACTTCCGGCAAGCTCAGAAGCCGGAGGGCAGTTCCGGTAGGAGCTGAGTCAATAATTAGCACGTCATAGATGCCTTCATCGTAGTGGCGTTTCATCCGCACCAGGCTGAAAATCTCATCCATCCCTGGCAGAATCGCTAACTCCTCGGCCTCAACTCCTTCCAAACCTCTAGCCTGGAGCACCTGAGTAATGTAGCGCTTGACGGCTCCCCAGTTGTTTTCCAGTTCCATGAGAGCATCCAACTCGGCTCCCCACAGATTGGGGCGGATTTCCTGAGGTTCGTGCCCTAATTCGCGATCGAAACTGTCTGCAAGGGAATGGGCCGGGTCCGTACTTAAAACTAGCGTTTTGTAACCGAGTTCAGCACATCGCAACCCCGTTGCGGCGGCAACGGAAGTTTTGCCAACCCCTCCCTTCCCCGTCATTAAAATTACGCGCATATCGATCGCCTACCTTAAAGTTTTTTACATTCTTTAACATTATCTCTACTATAAGGTAAGCTTCCTGTCGCTAGAAGCCACAGACGCACTTTAGACAATCAAAAGCAAATGAGCGAGCGATTCAGCCCCCTGCTGCAAACGCACCCATAATCAAGGCCGACAGCAGAATACCGGGGCTGAGGAGCAAGATCAGCATCAGCAAATCATGGGTAGACATGGGTTCTCGCTTGAATAATAGTGGAATAGGATTTTTTAACCTAGCAAAAATTGTGCAATCTGGCTTCTAGCTCAGGGAAGAGAAAGGGTTAGGGAACTCCCGGAAAGGCTTCGACAAATTGCACTCGCACATCGGGAAAAGCCGTCACAAATTGAATCGTGAAGTCTGGGAAGTGGTTCACGAATTGCCATTCTCCACAGCGATCGGGAAAGGCCGGGACAGGTTGGACATTCAAATCTGGAAATGCTTTTACAACCTGCACTTTAATATCCGGGAATGCTTCCACCACCTGCACCCGACCCCGTAACCGCTGGCCCTTGTAAGTGCAGGCTTTGAAGTTAAAGTTTTTTTCGACAGCCTGACTGGGATGGGTAAACAGAACGACCACTCCATATACCAGAATTGAGACCAAAATTTTGTGCATGGAAGGAAAATTTCGGTAAAAAGTCTGCGCTAAAGGGAAAAAGCGCTGCTATGCTTATGCCAAATCTGGTGCTACCAGAGGACTCGTTGAACATTCCCTACTGCAAAACCGTGTTTGCACTTCTGAAATCATGATGTCAAGATCCTCACTCCCCTATCATCCTAGCCTGCCAATCACTAGCCTGATTACGGTGATCGCTGGGGCGATCGTGCCGACCCCTGCCCAAGCTGCTCTCGCCCAACTCACCCAATGGCAATTCAATCCAGGTACTAATCAACTCGAAATCACCCTGGCCCCGTCCGTCACTCCCCGTTATTTTCTAATGGCCCAACCTGCCCGCATCGTGGTTGATTTGCCAAATACAAAACTGGGCAAGATCGAAACCCGCCAAAGTTATAACGGAGCTGTGCGCCAGATTCGAGTTTCTCAATTTCAAAAAGACACAACCCGTATGGTGATTGAACTCGCGCCCGATGTTGTGTTGACGGGGGAACAGGTGAAACTGCAAAAAGTCGGCAACCGATGGATTTTGCGGCCCCTCATTGCTAGCGCGGCCCCTCCAACTCCGCGCAGTGTGGGGACTGCCCCGCAAACTACAACGGCTGTGCAAGCCCCTCCCCAACCAATTCGGATACCCGTCAGCGTTCCCTTGCCGCCCAGCCCTGTCCCCAGCGTATCTGTACCGAATTCTGGCCTTCCACCTGTCAGTAACCAACGATCGCAACAAACCCCAACGGTCAGTGTACCCTTACCAACCCCACGGCGGACTTCGCAACCCTTAGCGATTCCCTCCGCAGGTGCCCCCCGTGCGATTCCGGTTGATAGTACCAATCCTGCGAACGTGCCCTTACCGCCCCCACCAACTGTCGTGAATTTCCCTAGACCCAGCACACCCTTGTTGCTTCCGGGGACCAGTTCCTCAACCTCTGGGAGCATTTCAAGCCCTGGAAACACCGTTACTGGAAGCACCCTTAATCGTGCCCCAACGGTCACGGTTCCGGCGATCGGACAACCCCCTCGCCCTGTTGCTCCGCCAGTCACACGCCTTCCGGTCGCACCTGCTCCCACCCCAAACTCAATCAGTGCAGCACAACCCATTTCCCAGGCACAAGGAAACCCAACCCCAAGCGCCGGAAGATTAATCCCAGTCATTCAGTTTGGACAGCCCCTTCCTCGCGCCTTCGCGCCCCAGAGAACCCCTGCCCTCCCTCCCCCAGAACCAGGGGCGATCGTATTACCGATCGAAGGACCAAAGTAGGGTGGGAAGCAGGGGTAAAAGGCTCCTAGAATTGCTGCGTTCCCGTTGGCGGAGGACCACTCATGCCGGGTTGGTTCAGGAATAGGTTTTGGGCTGCATCGTTTTGATAGATACAGTTAATTTGGGGTTCGCTCTCCAGTGCGCCTGTAAACGCGAACGTATTCATCCGGTTTTTGCAATCCCGCACCTGATCCGAGGTGATCAACTTGCGCTGTTCGAGAATTGCCCAGTTGTTCTGTCGTAACACACAGGCGGGTTGCATTTTCGGCTGGGAGACATAAACGTTAAACGGGTTGAGGGTAACGAAGACGCGCGTATCCATTGCGATCGCACTTGCCCCGTATTGAATGCATACTTCAGCATTTGGGGCGGCTCGGTCAATCACTTCTCGACTGGCGACGTTGCTAGGGTCCGTGTTGGCAACCGATGTGAAGCCAATGCCGACCCCAATCCCCAACATAAACACCCCTCCCAAAATTGCCAGGGAGGTATAGGTGATCGCAGAGCCAGGGGAGGATTTGGCAGGGGCGGGAGGTCTGGGAGAAGAGGTTCTACGCGCCATAACTACTTGAAATTAATGAGATGCGTGACTCTCCCAGTATGCCCTATTGCTAATGGGTAATGGGTGATGGACTCTTCTCGATTCCCCATTACCCATTACCCTTAAAAAAGAAAAGCTCATCTTCCAAAGTTCCATGCAACCCAACATTGCTCGCCTCCCTTTTATTCCTCGCCTTGTGTCTGAAGTGAACACCGTGTTTTGGGGAGATTGGTTAGATTTGCGGGTGCGGATTACCCAGGTGGTTGCGTCTGGGTTAATTTCACCGCTGATTTACATTCTGGCTTTTGGCCTGGGGCTGGGCAGTTCAATTCGGCCCGGAACCAGCATCAGCGGGGACTACGGTAGTTATCTGGAATTTATTCTTCCGGGTATGGTGGCTCTGTCGTCGATGGTCATTAGCTTTGGAGGAACGACCTTTTCGATTTGTGGCGATCGTCTGTTCAGCAAAACCTTCGAAGAACTGCTGATTCTGCCCGTCCATCATTTTTCCCTGTTCCTGGGAAAAATGATGGCTGGCATCTTGCGGGGATTAATGACCGCTTCCTCCGTCATTCTGATTGCTGTGGTGTTCACAGGCAAATTCTGGAGTTTTCTCAATCCTCTGTTCCTGCTGACCCTGAGCCTGAATTGTGCCGTTTTTGCAGGTTTAGGGGTCCTGGTGGGCTTGTCTGTGAAATCCTTAGAAAGCGTCGGGATTTACAACAACTTTCTGATCGTCCCGATGTCCTTTTTAGGAGCCACGTTTTTCGACCCTGCCAGCCTTCCCTTCGGCCTGAAAATTGTGGTCTACCTCCTGCCCCTCACCTACACCTCGATCGCCTTACGATCGGCAGCATACTTTTCCTGGAGTCAATTCCCCTGGTACAGTCTGGTCGTCTTGTTTGGCCTGACGATCGGCCTGTCCATTGTAGGAGCGTCCCGCTTCTCCAGTCAGCAGGATTAACCTCGTCTCCCCTCCTCAAGCAGCCGTTTTAGCGGGGTTGTTTGTCTGTTTACTGTTCCCGATGAACTGCTGGCATCCTCCCCCGTTCGCGTGATCAACTTTCTTCCTGGGCGATCGACGCAAACTTCGCGAAGACCTCTGCTTCCGTCAGATTTACGGTTTGATTCGCGAATTCATAGTAGCTGGGTTTTTTGTCGATAAAAATCTGCTCCGTGAACTCAAACTCAACGCCATCCTGAAACAGCCCTGCCGGAAGAAAATAGTCACCCGTTGGCACTAATCGGTAGAAAAGATGGGTTCCACATTCCCCACAAAACGCCCTTTCTCCCCAATCTGAAGACCGAAACACTTTCAGTTTGTCCTGCCCCTCAATCTGCACCTCCGGGCCACAGGAAATCCCCAGGGCAGGCCCGCCGCCCCAACGCCGACACATGCCACAGTGACAGGCATCAATGTGCGTTTTGTTGGGTGCTTTGACCGTGATCGCACCGCAGAGACATTTACCGTCCATTGGTTTTCCCTCCGACTTTAGTAGTACGTTTGATTGTTACATATTACGGAGATTCAGCGATCGCTCTTGCTAAAGCATTTACTGATTTGGTTGTTCGTTGAGTAAAGCCTGTATTAGACGATGCGAAACACGAAAGTTAGTTTGCTGTAATCGTGCAATGCTTTCAGCCAAATTGATCCACCCCTGCCTTCCAGCATCGTCCAGAATTCCGAGCGTTCCGATCGTAGAAATTCCACGATCACGGGCAATCTGCCGTCCCAATCTTTCATCAATGATCAATAAATCTGCTGGTAAGCTCTGAGCCAAAGTAAGAGCCGCTTGTTCACCTGAATCAAGAGCACTCAGCGTTTCATCTAGTATCGGAACGTCTTGAATGATCAACCAGGAAGGAGAACTGAGAATCCACTGTTGAAGAATAGGTGGGGCACCCGGATCAAGCATTTCAGCCCGAACTACATCAGGAATCATAATCTGCCCAAACAAGCGGGGTAGTAAGTCCATCTGCCCAATCAGTAACAAATAGTTAATTGGCGAGGTATCAGAAACAACAATCATGTATTACTCAGATTCTATTTTTCTCCGGAGTAGGTGGAGTGTTTCCCGATCCTGCGCCAAATCGATTTCATCGTAGTGTAAATCGGCCTTATGCTGTTTCAAAAAAGCATCCACTGCCCAACGGGTTGGCAGACTCAGCATTCGACCAACCTCAGCAGTGGTAATCTTTTCATCCTGGTAAGCTTGTACAACTAAAGCTTCTAAAATTTCACGAGCTAGATGATCCCGATTGAAATATTGAAGCAACTCGTCAGGTAGGTTGAGGGTGATTTGCATAAGGCAATAATTTGAGAGCTACCTCGAATCGATGAGTTTAAGTTCAGTGTACCGGACCTCCATCCTAGAACTGTCTGCTTCCCTTCTAAAGGGGTTAAATTAAATCTAAGAATCCTGCCCTTGCTTTCATGAAAATCCTGATTTTGGCCTCCAACCCTTACCAAGACCTGAAACTAGACCAGGAAATTCGGGAGTTGCAGAAGGTCATCCGGTCTTCCCGCGATCGTACCCAATTTCAGATAGTACCAGGGCCGGGGGTTCGCATCGAAGATCTGCAACCCCTCCTGCTGGAACACAACCCGCAGATCGTTCATTTTTGTGGTCACGGCACTGGAGAAGAAGGGCTGGTGCTGCAAGATGGCCTGGTCCCAACAGATGCATTAGCGGGGCTGTTTCGGCTATTTTCCACCAGGATTCAGTGTGTGCTGCTCAACGCCTGTTACGCAGAAGTTCAGGCCAATGAGATCGTCAAGGATATCAACTACGTCATCGGTATGAGACAGGAGATCCTGGATACCTCCGCGATCGCCTTTGCCAGCGGCTTCTACCTGGCGTTGGGTTACGGTCGTCCGATTGAAGAGGCGTTTGAGTTTGGCTGTAATGCAATTCAGCTAAAACTGGCGGGAGGTTCCCAGACCCGATCGACGGTTTCAGAGGCCGATCGCCAGCAAGCCATCAGCCAGGTGATTCAGCAAACCCCCATCCCCGAACATCTGAAACCCGTTCTCAAGAAAAAGCCTGGATTGCGAGAGTCAGGAAACCAAGTATCCGCAGAACAGCGATCGGTGATTCAGGGAGAGATCGATCGGGCCATTGCCGTTGACTCCCCGCAGCACAAGTATCGGGAACAGGTGCAGGAATACCTGACGAACCACCGGATTGAGGCGTATCAAGAGGTGATGTTGCGGTCCCTTCAGGGGGAATTGGGGCTGTCGGATGGCGAATGCGATCGGATTTTGCAGGAGAAATTTACCCCGATTCTTCAGGCCCAGGATGCCTATCGCAAACGGGTGAAAGGCTTGATGGAAGGGGGTTTTTATCCTTTTAATGCAGCGATTCAGCAGGAATTGAAAAGGGTTCAAACTCAGCGGGGTTTGCTGGATTGGGAAGTAGAAGAAATTCTGGCTGATGAGAAAAAATCGTTGGGCCTTTCTACCTTCAGTTTTGAGGTGGTGACAGTCAATGGGAAGGGGGAAATTGTTCGACGTACCCAACAGCAGGCAGAGCAACGCATTGAAGACCTGGGAAATGGAATCAAGTTAGAAATGGTCTGGATTCCGGGAGGAACGTTTTTGATGGGATCGCCGAAGAATGAAGAGGGGCGATCGGATGATGAGGGGCCACAACATTCGGTAACGATTAAACCCTTCCTGATGGGGCAATACCCTATTACCCAGACTCAATGGAAGACTGTTGCAGCCTTGCCGAAAGAGAAGATTGATCTCAACCCAGATCCATCCCACTTTAAAGGTGCAAATTGTCCTGTTGAACAAGTTTCCTGGCATGAGGCGATCGAGTTTTGTAGTCGGCTCTCTCGAAAAACAGGACGGGAGTATCGGTTGCCCAGTGAGGCCGAGTGGGAATATGCCTGTCGTGCTGGAACAAGCACCCCGTTTCATTTTGGGGAAACCTTGACTCCCGATCTGGCTAACTATGATGGCAATTCCGTCTATCGATCTGGGCCAAAAGGAACGTATCGAAAGCAAACGACAGAGGTAGGCAGTTTTTTACCGAATTCTTTTGGGCTTTACGACATGCACGGGAATGTCTGGGAATGGTGTTTAGATCATTGGCACGCGACTTACAACAATGCTCCTATCGATGGAAGTGTCTGGATAACAGGGGGAAATAGCGATCGTCGGGTGCTGCGGGGCGGTTCCTGGTTCGGTCTTCCGTGGGATTGCCGTTCTGCTTACCGCCCTCATAATGATGCGGGGATTCGCTACGACCCTTCCGGTTTTCGGGTTTGTTGTGTGGCTCCAAGGACTCTAT
>JANRKG010000363.1:0-6206 GCA_033763635.1 Leptolyngbyaceae cyanobacterium bins.59 | reverse complement strand
CGGGGCGATCTCCAGGGAACGTTTCAGGCAGAGGCGGGTACTCATGGGATCGGGCAGGGCGATCGCCATTCCCTTCGCCTGATCGACCCCTGCTTTTTCCAGCACCGGGAGACTGGCAGCATTCCCATACACATAGGGAATCTGGGAGTCTCGCAATTCTTGAATCACCTGTTCCGATTGCTCAATCACAATTACGGGATATCCATGAGATTGCAGCAATCGCACAATATTGCGGCCCATCCGCCCGTAACCACACACCACAACATAGTTTTGAAGCGGTAAATCCTCCGCAAACTGAATTGGGATATCGGTGGGGTCCAGCAGCGCTTTCAGCCAGGGCACCAGTTCCGCCCAGGCAAAAAACTGGGGAACAATTCTGAGAAAGAAGGGAGTCAGTACCAGGGTCACGGCTGTTGTCCCCAGAATCAGTAGATAAACCTGGCGAGAGACTAACCCTAATGCTTGCCCTTCACTCGCCAGTACAAACGAGAACTCTCCAATTTGGGTGAGGCCCACCCCGGCGATCAGGGCAACCCGCAAAGGATATCGGAAGAGCCGCACCAGAGGGGTCACGATCAAGAACTTACCGATGAACACCAGGGTCACTAACCCCAGAATTAATTCCAGGTTATTCCAGAGAAATACGGGATCAATCAACATCCCGATCGCCGCAAAGAACAAGGTAGCGAAAATGTTCCGTAGCGGCTCTACATAGGAAAGGGTCTGATCGGCATACTCGACCTCGGAGATCATCAACCCAGCGACGAACGCCCCCATTTCAATGGAAAGGCCCAAATTTTCTGTCAGGAGCGCAATTCCCAGGCACAGGGCAACCACACCCAGCAAAAACAGTTCCCGACTTTCTGTTCTGGCAAGCAACCGGAGTAACAGGGGAATCACCCAAATTCCAGCGGCGATCGCCCCCGCCGCAAACAAACCCAACCGCACCAGCGCCCAGCCGATCGTCACCCCAATCTGCTCAAGGGGTTGATCCAGAGCAGGGAGGACTGCCAGCATCAGCCCCAAGGCGAGATCTTGCACCACGAGAATCCCTAACATCACCTGCCCCTGAGGCGTTTCGGTTTCATTCCGCTCCATCAGGCACTTTAGAACCACCGCTGTTGAGGACAGGGAAAGGATGCCCCCCAAGAAAATACCCTGGACCGGAGATTCGACCCATCCCATCCCCAGGGACACTTACATCGTCACTAAAATCGTCAGAATAATTTGTAAGCTGCCACCCCCCAGGGCGACGGCTTGCACCTTCTTTAATTCTCCAAAGGAAAACTCCACTCCCAACGCAAAGAGGAGAAAGGCAACGCCTAGTTGGGCGAGGGTCTCAACCTGCACTAACTCCTTAATTAACCCCAACCCGGCAGGGCCAACTACCATTCCCCCCAGGAGGTAGCCCAACAAAACAGGTTGCCGTATCATCGCTGCCAGCAGCCCACCTCCAGCGGCAGCAGCCAATACCGTCACCAAATCGACAATCAGCCTAAAATCTTCTTGCACAGGTCACAAAATAAGAAAAATTATTAAAGTCTATAAACTTAATACAATACTAAAGTTTTCGGGTTCTGTGGGATGGATTCCTCTGCCGACTTTAGAGGGTTGGAACTTTTTGCTAGCTTCCGGAATTGTGAAGAGAGACTGGAAATAGGTGGGCGGGAACGTTAATCTATCTGACAGGTCAAGAATCCAGTCTCGATTTTGACCTACATTTCTCTCGATCGATCGCACGTTTCCCAACCCTGCTCCTTACTACTGCACCCCTTCACCATGCCTAATCAGTTTAGAAGGATTTTGCTTCCCCTTCTTCGTCTCAGATCCACCTGGCTTTCCTGGCTTGGCTTCACCTCACTGGTCGCACTCCTTTTTATCTGGATTCATCCGGTGCAGGCCAGCCAAGTGCAGATTGCGCCCACCAGCCCCCGATTAGGAGATACCCTATCGATCGTCCTACAGCGGGAAGAAGGGCAGGCAGCCATTCCTGGAGTCCAGGTGGATCAGAAACCTTACCCGATGTTCTCCCTCGGGCCTAATCGATTCCGTGCCCTCGTTCCGACAACCCCTTTGGAAAAACCACGGGTACTTCAGGTGCGCGTTGAGGGGGGAGAAAAAACTCGGAATTTAGCGGTGCAGCTTAAGAAACGGTCCTTTCCCGTCCAACAAATCTGGCTCCCTCCCGGAAAGAGTAGTTCAGGGACGGATCTGGAATTCGATCGCGTGGATGCCTTTAAGAAATTAGTCACCCCCGAAAAATTCTGGCAGGGAACCTTTCAACGCCCTAACCGAGGCGAAATTACTGCGGGTTACGGGATTCGTCGGTACTATAATGGGGTGTTTGCGAAAGACTATTACCACCGAGGAATTGACTACGGTGGCGGAGTGGGTTCACCCGTGATGGCACCTGCGGCTGGACGGGTTGCCCTCATTGGGTTGGAGTCCCAGGGATTTAAAATCCACGGAAATACGGTTGGAATTGATCACGGTCAGGGTATTACCAGTATTTTTCTCCATCTCAGTCGAATTGATGTGAAGGAGGGAGACTTTGTTCAGGCAGGTCAGCGTATTGGTGCAGTTGGCGCAACAGGGGCCGTGACGGGGCCTCACCTCCATTGGGGGCTGTATGTGCAAGGTCTCTCTGTCGATCCCACCCCCTGGCGAACGCGTGGATTTGAGTAGCAGCCTGAGTAAATTTCGCAGTCAAATTGGGAACACTCACATTGAGCCTGTGTAGGCCAAATCATTCGTTGCTCAATTAGAGAAATGCCATTAGGGATATAAACACTATGAGTATTGAAAAAATTGTTGAACAGGCATTACAAGATGGCTACTTAACGCCAGCGATGGAGGCAGAAGTCGGGCGGATTTGCGACACCGCTTCTGAACTTTCCATTGAAGAATACATGGCCCTGGACCGTCTGATGGGTGCATTACTGACGGGCGAGGTGGTTGCAGTGCCTCGCAAACAATTTATCAATGTGATGGAAGAGTTGGTGCTGACGGAAGCGATTAGCCGCGTTGCCCAAATTGAAGCGACCAGTGATAGTACCCTTGACTTAGGGGATATTGCGGCCTACGCCTTAAACCGTCTCCCCCCCCTGTACGCAACGACTGAAGAAGGAGCCAATTACCAGCGGTCTAAAGCGAAAGAAGATTTGCAAGATCTCATTGCCCAAAAGGTGAGCGAAGCCATCTCTCGCAATATTGACCAACCTGAATTCTTCCCAGAACGTCAGGTGATTTCTAAAAATCAGCCAGAGGGAGATGTGCTAAACCAGGTCAGTGCTTTGTTACAAGCTTATGCCCCTAAGTTCGAATCTCAGCCAGAAGGGGAGAGTTCCTCCGCCTACTAGGGACGGACGGTGACGGGAGTTCCTTCTGAAACCTGGTCATAGAGGGCGACAATATCTCGGTTTCTCATGCGTAAACAACCGTGAGAGACGGCTCGCCCGATCGAACTTTCTTGATTTGTCCCGTGAAATCCTACCAGACTGTGCCCATCAGACCAGAAGCCAATCCATCGTGTTCCTAAAGGATTCTGAGGCCCAGAGGGTACAACAGCCCCTGTGATAGGGTGTTTCCAGGAGGGGTTGCGGCGCATTTGGATCACCTTAAACGTCCCGGTTGGAGTTTCCCAGCCCGTCTGACCGATCCCTAGAGGGTAGCTCCCCCGAACCTGATTGTTCTGATAGAGATAAACCCGTCGATCGCTCAGATCAACCATTAAATGGGAGGATGGAGTAGAGGGTTGGGACGCTGGAGGGGGCGAAGCAATATTTTCTCTCAGAGGTAATACAGATCCCGAAGGGCGATCATCCCTTCCAAGAGGAGCGTTTTCAGTTGAAGAAGGTTTTTCGGAAGAAGATGTTTCCATCCCAGGAGGGAACGGTTGGGAAACTGGCTGGGAAATTGCTTGAGAAGTAGATTCCTCACCTTGAGCCTGTTCCTGCGCCTGTTCCTGTAAAGAAGCCGGATTGCGCCACTGACTGGCAATCAGCAAAAAGGCTGTCCCCAGGCACAGGATCATCATACTTTGGGATAAGGATTCATTGTGGGAAGAGGCCATTGCTGACGAGTCTGGAAAGCAGTTCAGCTTTAGAGTGCCCCACTAGCTTATCTTTCTTACCGTTGCAACACCTCAATCCCAGGGTGATCGTCAAAGGTTACGAAATCACAAAAATTCTGTAAAAATGTAAAGTGTGTGGGTTACTTCTTCGCTATCGACTGCATTAACACCAACCGCCGTTGCCCTGGGAAATTTTGACGGTGTTCATCGGGGCCATCGACGGGTGATTGAACCTGTTTTAGCCCAAAGCCATTCTGGGCCAGAGTCCCTGAAGGTGACGGTTGTAACCTTCGATCCCCATCCACGAGAATTTTTTACCGGGCAAACCAGACCTTTAATCACCCCCCTCCCGGAAAAGGTGCTTCAGTTAAAGCGGTTAGGGATTGAGCAATTAGTTCTGCTTCCCTTCAATCAAGAACTTTCCGATCTCAGTCCCCGCGAGTTTGTTGAGCAGGTACTTTTAGAACAACTCCAAGCCCGACACATCAGTGTGGGAAGTGATTTCTGTTTCGGATACCAACGCTCTGGAACCGCAGCAGATCTGCAAAAGCTGGCAGGAGAATTTGGCATTCAGGTCACGATCGTCCCGCTTCAACTCATTCAGGGGGAACGGATCAGTAGCTCTGCCATTCGTGAGGCATTAGATCAGGGCGATCTGAAACGGGTTAATCGCCTCCTGGGACGGCCCTATAGTCTAACGGGCGAAGTTGTGAAGGGTCAACAACTTGGGAGAACTCTGGGATTTCCCACAGCAAATTTAAAGGTTTCAGAAGAAAAACTGGTGCCGCGATCGGGAGTTTACTGTGTTCGCGTCTCCGTGAGCGATTCAAGAGAACCGGAGGCAAATCCTAGCCCTCCAACTTCACCCAATCTTTTACCAGGAGTTATGAATATTGGCTACCGTCCAACGATTGAAGGAGTGGGTCGAACGATTGAAATTCATTTGTTAGATTGGGGTGGGGATCTCTATGGGCAAACGTTGACAGTCCTGATGGAGGAGTTCCTGCGACCCGAACAAAAGTTTGCCTCTTTAGAAGATTTAAAGGCACAAATTCAGGTTGATTGTGAAACAGCCCGAATGATTTTAATGGCTACGACTTAAACCCCACCATAACCGGGAACTTGCATGAGAGAGCGAATTGAGCAACTGACCCAAAATTTGAGCCGGACCATTGTTGGTAAGCGGGACGCAATTCAACTGGTGCTAGTTGCATTGTTTTCTGGAGGGCATGCCTTACTTGAAGATGTCCCAGGAGTCGGTAAAACGCTGCTTGCGAAATCCTTAGCGCGATCAGTCGAAGGAAAGTTCCAACGGCTGCAATGTACTCCCGATCTTCTGCCTACCGACGTAACAGGCACAAATATCTGGAACCCTAGTAAGGGTGAATTTCAATTTTTGCCTGGGCCTGTTTTTACCAACGTTCTACTTGCCGATGAAATTAATCGAGCCACCCCTAGAACCCAATCTGCCTTGCTAGAGGTCATGGAAGAACGGCAAGTGACCGTGGATGGCATTTCCCGTCCTGTGCCCCGCCCATTTTTTGTGATTGCGACCCAAAACCCTGTAGAGTACCAGGGAACCTTTCCTTTACCAGAAGCTCAGATGGACCGCTTCGCTCTGTCCTTCAGTTTAGGATATCCGTCTGAGGCAGATGAGTTACAGATGATTCAACGCCTTGAAAACAAAGTTACAGTCGAAGACCTGTCAACCTGCATTTCCTTAGAAGAGATGCTGGAATTGCAAAAATTGTGCAGTCAGGTAAAGGTCATCGATCAAGTACAACAATACATTCTGCGGCTCGTACGGGCGACTCGCGAAGACGAGGATATCGTGCTGGGAGTCAGCCCCAGAGGAACCGTTTCGCTATACCGGGCGGTCCAGGCTTATGCCTTTCTGGAAAACCGCGATTATGCCGTGCTAGATGACGTAAAAACGCTCGTCCCCCATGTTTTGGCCCATCGTATCATCCCCGCACGAGGGCAAAAACCCAGAGATTTGATTGCTCGCTTATTGATGAGCGTTGCCATTCCTTAGGCAATTTTTGGGAAAGAGTTTACCAATCCGTTGCCCTTCGACTGTGCTCAGGGCGCGGATGCTGGTTTCAGCTTCGCTCAACCAGCGGGTAGATTGTTT
>JANRKG010000362.1:0-5100 GCA_033763635.1 Leptolyngbyaceae cyanobacterium bins.59 | reverse complement strand
GTTGGCCCAAGCGCTAACCCCAGGAAGCTAACAAAGCCACTCCCAGGGGCAGGAGCAGGTTGGTTTACTAGAACGGTCGATTGCTTGGTCGCAATATCGTAGCTGATAACCTGGCTCTCAAAGCCGAAACGAAAAGAAATGGTGCCACCCCCTAAGGCGACACTTCCCTGAGTGGAAACCAGGAGCTTACCATCCGGAGTAAACAGGAGATCATTCGGGCCATTTAAGCCATTTGCGGTTTTGGTTCCAGTCGCAAACACATCAACGAAGGTGCCCGTTGTGGCATCAAAGCGCAGAATTTCGTCGGTTCGGAAGCTGCTGACGTACAAGTAGCCATCAGGACCAAAAGCAATACCATAGGGGCGAATTCCACCTTCAGCAAACACATCGATAAACTGACCTGTTTGGCTGTTGTAGCGCAGAATTTTTCCCGTACCACTGTCCCCACCACTACTGATGTACAGGTTGCCATCGGGACCCAATACTAAATCATCAGGCCGAAGTAAACCGCCACTCCCAGGCGCAATAAATTCTTTTTGAAACTGTCCAGTGGTGCTGTCAAAAAGAACAACATTATTGCCATCGGTATTCCCTACCAATAGGGAAGCCGCGTCTGCTGGCTTTACTCCAAACCCCATCGAGGCGGATGCCCCTACCGCTAGCCCCACCGACAAGTTCAAAACCCGTGTGAAAGTTTGTTTTAACAGTGCTTTTACTGACATGGCGTATCGCTCATTCCTGGTTCGCATCCGTAATTTATCGGATAAAACCAGAAGTTCGTGAAGGTCTATCTATTACTTTATGAAATAAAAACAATTGATCCCAGATTTCTTTGTAGAAACTTTATACTGCATCCTGTGATTTTTAATTTGTAGCTGGGAAATCTAAATCTAAGTAACTTATTTAACTAAGTAGGATTGATATCTATGCCTAAACAGCATTGGCAACCTTGGGCTGGTTTGATGACGATCGTGCTATCTGTCACCAGCTTTAACGTCTTGTCAGCCGAAGCGGGTAGCAAAGCCGTCTCTTTTACCCTAATTAATTCCACCAGCCGTGTGTTAGAAGAGTTCTATGCCTCACCCCCAAGCACCGACGATTGGGAAGAAGATATCCTCGGTGTGGATGTTCTAAACCCTGGTGAATCCGTGACAATTACGATCGATGATGGTCGCAAAGATTGCCTGTATGACTTCAAAGGGGTTTTAGGCTCTGGTAAGGGTGTGGGTCGAGGTGAATTGATTCAAACGAAAGTCGAAGTTTGTGACGGCGGAACCTACGAGTACGTAGAGAATTAGGTTACTGCTGTTCTCTTCTAAGTTAGCATCATCACCTTATCTGGCCCTGTCGCGCAAAGCTGCAAGAGACGCACGACAGGGTTTTTCTATTTAACTAAACACGCTTAATTCCAGGGTTTCAGCCATCTGCTCCACGAGCAGCAATCCGGCGATCGAGTTACCCACTTCATCCAGAGTTGGAGCGTAACAGGCGATCGCCCCTTCCCCCGGCACGATCGACAACAAAGCTCCGCTCACCCCTGATTTAGAGGGTAAGCCGATCTGAGTTGCAAACAGGCCCGATCGTTCGTAGAGTCCACAGGTTAGCATCAAGGCATTCACGATCTGACGATGACGGGGCCGGATCGATGGGTTCGCTTGAGTCAGCAGTAATCCTAAGCGGCTCAAATCCTCAATCGTTCCGGCCAGACAACAAATTTGGTTATAAACATCCAGGGTCGTCTCTTGATCAGAAAGAGATGAATAACGGGCGAGCAGAGCAGCAATCTCCCGGTTCCGATGGCCCCCAGCGAGACGAACTGAAGTCAGCATGGCCTGGTCTAATTTGAGATGAGCACCCGATCGTTCATTCAGCCAGCGCTGCAAGGATTCACACTGGGCATCGCTGGTGTCCCCCGGTAGTAGGGCGGCAAGGGCGATCGCCCCACTGTTAATCATTGGGTTCCGGGGCCAGCCATTATCGATATCGAGTTGAATCAGGGAGTTAAAGGGCTGGTCTGAAGGCAGCCTCCCCACCCGTCGAAAAACCTCCTCCGGTCCTAAATGTTCTAGTAAAAACAGAAGCAGAAACGGCTTGATTACACTCATCAGGACAAAGGGGTGCTTAGGGTTACCAACCGAGCAGACTAACCCGGTAGTAGATCGCACCTGAACAATGACCTGATGCGGTTCAACATTCTGAAGCAAGGGAATGTAATGGGGCAACTGACCATTCTGAATTTTTGCTTGTACTTGAATAACCCACTGTTCTAGCAGGGATTCACTCAAGGCTGCTAATCCTTTCAATTGGCTCATGCAAAAAACTGCAAGGGGGATAAAAAGGATTGATACCATAACATCCCAGGAAAATAAAATCGGGATGCTACCCTTCCGATTACAGGATGGCGATCGGTTAAGCAATAGAAGGGTTAAGTCCAGAGGTGGATAAACCAATGGGCGTACTGGATAGGTCTAAAAGAAGCGTGGAGGAGGTCACTCCCATCGGGCCTACTTGCTGATCGCCATTAAAATCCTGCTGGAAGAGGGGTTCTCGACTGAGCAAGTCATAGTCACTGGCGGTCAGGGGATCGCGATTGAGAGTGTTGAGAAAGTTACCCGCTGCATCAATCTTCCAGACATAGAATTGCCCGATATTATTAACCCATACCGCTTCGTATCCACCTGCAACGGCTTCAGCACCGATCGCAAACCACAAGCCAGTAAAGGTCATATCGGTGACATTTACCCCGTCATAGGTGAGGGGAACGGCAGCACCAGCGTTAGGTTGAAGCTGATATCCCGTGGGGGTGTGCAACAGTTTAGTATTGCCAACGGATTCCACGGTAAGGGTAGAAGGGGCAATCTGTCCATCTCCATCGAAATCTTGCTGAAAGACGCTTTCGCGGCTCAACAAATGGTTGGCACTGAGGGGTTCTGTGTTGAGAGTTTTGAGGAAGTTGCCCGCTGCATCTACCTGCCAAACATAGAACTGCCCTGCATTGTTGGTCCAGATGGCCTCGTAGCCATCAGCAACGGCTTCGGCACCGATCGCAGACCAGACATTCCAGAAAGTGGTATTCGTGACCTGCACTCCTTCATAACGCAGGGCGATGCTAGAGCCTGTCTTGGGCTGAAGCTGGTATCCCGTCTCGGTATGGACTAGGGTAGTGTTACCAACAGCCTCAATCGTCGTTGGGGGAATACTGGGTTCGATCCGACCGTCACCATTGAAATCCTGCTGGAAGAGAGTTTCACGACTCAGAAGGTCATTAGCCATGAGGGGTTGAGTGTTGATCGTGTGGAGGAAGTTGCCCGCTGCATCCACCTTCCAAACATAAAACTGGCCCAAATTGTTTGCCCATACAGCCTCGTAGCCATCAGCAACGGCTTCGGCACCGATCGCAGACCAGATGTTCCAGAAGGAAGTGTTTGTCACTTGGACACCTTCGTAGCGCAGGGCAATGGCGACCCTACCCTTTGGCTGAAGTTCATATCCCTTTGCCGTATGTACGAGGGTCGTGTTACCAGAAGATTCCACAACAAAGGGTTCAAGGGTATTTTTAGGTTCGGTGGGAATCGGGGTTGCCTTCAGAGCATTCGAGGCGTTCAACCGTCCCCCAGATAGGGTTTTTCCCTGTAATGCGGGAACGGGATCGACAGAACTTAAAATTAAATCTCTGACCTGTTGAACGCTCAGGTTTGGATTTTGGGACCAGATTAAACTGGCAACGCCCGAAACGTGGGGGGTCGCCATTGAGGTGCCACTGCTAAAGGCATACTTTCCGCCTAAATAGGTACTGACGATACGCGAACCGGGGGCACCCAGATCAACCGATGTAGCTCCATAATTGGAGAAGGAGGCTAGCTGATCCGTGTGATCGGTTGCAGCAACAGAAATGAGATTATCCAGATCAAAATTTGCGGGATAAGTAGGGGTAACGTCGTTATTGACTGCTTCATTTCCTGCCGCTGCCACAAACAAAATTCCTGCCTGTTGAGCAGTACGGATGGTGGTCAAGAGCGCTTGAGAAAAGCCACTGCCCCCCCAACTGGCATTGATGATCTTGGCCCCCATCGCAACTGCATATTCAATCGCCCGCACCACTGAATTGATCGTTCCGGTTCCTCCCGATCCCATAAATTTCAGGGACATAACGCGGGCATTGGGATTGACTCCCGTAATGCCAATCCCGTTATCGCCATCGGCTGCAATGATTCCAGCAACGTGGGTTCCGTGCCCCTGTTCGTCCATTGGGTCACTGTCGTTACTACCAAAGTCATAGCCATAGTAGTCGTCTACATAACCATTCCCATCGTCATCCATTCCATTTCCTGCAATTTCCCCTGGATTAGTCCACAGGTTTTGCACGAGATCGGGATGAGTATATTCGACTCCACTATCAATGACGGCAACGACGATTGGCTTACCGGGCTGAACGGCCCAGGCTTCTGGTGCATCAATGTCAGCATCGATCGTTCCCCCTGTTTGCCCAGTATTATTTAAGCCCCAGAGATGGCTAAACCCTGAGTCATTGGGAAGACTGGGAGTTGCCAACAGGGAATAGTCCAAAGGACTCAAGGAAATGTTAGAAGAGACAAGAGGCAAGTCAAAAACCGCCCCAGATAAGACTGAATCATCGGTAGGGCTGGAAAAGAGGGGGTTGGAGATAGAAGAGTTCGCAATCATTGGTTTTACAGAGTTTTAATAGCTCCAGCAGATGAAATGGCTTACGCTAAGGCTGGAATGACTACCCTTAAAGATCTTTAAAGTTCTTATTTTTCTAAATTCAACGAAACTGTTTTTCCCGCAGGAAATCGAAGCAACTTCCTAAACGTTCTCTCTTGATAAAGTTCCCCACACCCTCCACTTGTTTAAAGTCTATCTTTTGGTTTCGTTAAGCCTCCAACCCAACGCTGCATTGTTGATTTTCTTAAATTTAGCTTCTAGACGGGAAGCCCCTCGCCGTCCCGAAGGGCGGTGCAGGGATGAGAGGCGCGGCGATAAGGAGCTTCACCCCGAAATGATGCAACGCGAGTGGAGTGGGTGAGCGACGAATCGCCAATTAATCTATCGGATCACTCGGAATCTTGAAATGCGCTTATA
>JANRKG010000361.1:0-1607 GCA_033763635.1 Leptolyngbyaceae cyanobacterium bins.59 | reverse complement strand
TCCCTCTATGTGGATCTGGTGCGATCTCTGCTGCGTCCCGCTCAGATTGTCGAAGCTTTGCCGATTACCCAGGAACGACAACGAGCGCATCGGGCGATCGAGTTGGCTCAATGGGGCTTGGCCGTTGCAGTCATTTCATCGGGTGATTGCGGAATCTATGGGATGGCTGGGTTGGTGTTGGAGGAATTACGGGCGATCGGTTGGGATGGAAAAGCTCCGTCTGTTCAGGCATTTCCGGGGATCACGGCCTTGCAAGCTGCCGCTGCACGGGTCGGCGCACCCCTCATGCATGATTTCTGTGCTATCAGCCTGAGTGACCTGTTAACTCCCTGGGAAGTGATTGAGAAACGATTGACCGCAGCCGCCCATGCGGATTTTGTGACAGCCCTTTACAATCCCCGTTCCCAAACTCGTTTAGAACAAATGGGTCGGGCACGGTCGATCTTTCTGCAATGGCGGAATCCGGAGACTCCTGTGGCGATCGTGCGATCGGCTTACCGTCCAGATGAACAAGTCACCCTGACAACCCTGGGCCAGTTGCCGGAGGAGTCGGTGGATATGCTGACGATCGTGTTAATTGGCAACCAAAGCACACGCCTGTATGAAGACTGGATGATTACCCCACGCGGTTACTTAGGATTTGAGGGCTTTGGAACTCTCCCTGGATAGGTTTCCTGATTTGGGCTGAAAGGAATTGAAAAAGGGAGTTAGTTTGCTCCTCCAAGCAACTGTTCGTTTGGGTGTTCCATCAGCAGCCTGAGGAAAATTGTGAGTAATCGTCGTTGGCTAGATATTGCCGAGTATGCTTCCCTCTCTGGCTCCGTGGTGGGAGCAGTCGCTTCCTTAGTGTCCCAGCAAGCAGTGTATGCCTCTGCTCCCCTCTCCCTGTGTATTCTTTTTAATATCCTGAATCGCCAAAAGCTCCAACGACAGATGGATCAAACCGTTTTGTCGGGGCTGAAGGATCTCGATCAGCGCCTCAACCAGGAACACCAATCCCTTCAGGGACTCCGGCGGAGTGTGCTGGCCCTCCCTACCCCCGACGATCTCGGTCAAATGCGCGAGTCGATCGCCCAGGGAAATCGGGAAACTCTGGCGCAATTCAGTGCTGAGTTGTCGATCGCAAAATCCCAACTTCAGGCAAGGTTTGTTCCCCTGGAAGCGCTGGATTTGAATCCCCTTCAACAACAAGTCACTCAACTGGGAGAGCGGCAGAATCACCTGATTACCTCTGTGGCTGAGGTGGTTGAAAATCTGACGGCCCTCGCTCCCAGTGATCAGGTGGAACGGCTCGCAGGAAGCATCAGCGAGTTGTTCGAAAAGACGGTTCAACTTGAGGAAGGCTTGCAACAACTCGCGGACCAACCCCCACCCGATCTGACTCCCCTGGAAAATCAACTGGAGCAACTGCAACAGCAGATTCTCAATCTTCCCCCTCCCTACAACCCCAGTTTCCTGGAGGAACGGGTACAACTCCTCACGCAGGAAGTCGAAAAATCCCTGCAAACGATGGCAAACTTAGTTTCCCGCCAGGATTTAAGCGCCATCTTTACCGAATTAGAAAAACTGCGCCAACGGCATCAAGGCTTGAGCCAGTCCTTTAGTCC